>JBBKVZ010000102.1:0-3919 GCA_037968715.1 Pseudomonas sp. | reverse complement strand
TCACCAGCCGGATCCTTATCGACAGAACGATAAGCCTGTGCACTGGCGTGACTGACAAATACCGAGGCGGTCATCAGGCTAGCGATGGCGGCATACTTGCTCATATTGCAGTCCTCATGTGGCTAATGGGCTTAACCCGATGACTGCATGATTACCGAGCGCAGCACTACGCAGAAGTGAATGAGGTTTATGGTGACTATCGAGCGCAGTGATAGACGCAACCACGACTTAACAATCAGCCCACTGCGTATGTGGCTGATTAAGAGATGCGTTCAGGTTTTATTCAAACGATGCAACAGCACAGGCCGTTTAGTCAGGCTGGCGCCTGCTCAAGCATCCATAGGCCGGCGCCCGGCTAGCGCATGAGCTAAGGTGCCGCCATCAACCAAGTCCAACTCGCCACCCAGCGGCACGCCATGGGCGATGCGGGTCAGTGACAAACCTTGGCCATTGAGCATTTGCGCGATGTAGTGAGCGGTAGCCTCACCCTCCACAGTCGGGTTGGTGGCCAGAATGATCTCGCTGAAACTACCCGCCTGAATGCGCTCTAACAGCTGCGGAATGCCAATCGCATCCGGCCCCAAACCATCCAACGGCGACAGATGACCTTTGAGCACAAAATAACGGCCACGGTAGCCGGTTTGCTCAACGGCAAATACTTCCAGCGGCCCCTCCACCACACAGAGCAGCGTATCGTCACGGCGCGGATCAATGCACTGCGGGCATAGCTCGTCTTCACACAATGTGCGACAACGCTGACAGTTACCAACGCCCTCCATTGCCGCCGTCAACACCTGTGCCAAACGCATGCCACCATGCCGATCACGCTCTAACAACTGCAAAGCCATGCGCTGCGCAGTCTTCTGCCCGACTCCGGGAAGGATACGCAGTGAATCGATCAGTTGGCGGATCAACGGGCTGAAGCTCATGGACAATACTCGATAACTACTTTGTCGCGGGGACGGCGCCCAAGCTAAGTGGCGTTGGTGTGCCTTGCTTTATTTGCCTGATCCATTCGCCACTGGGGCGAACAGAAGGTGTGCCGTACAAGGTGCAAGCAGGCGTGGGCAGCGGAGTTTACTGTGGTAAATGCGGATGCCCGCGCCTGCTTGCAACGCCGTAATGGGCGCTGGCTGGGCGCCCCATAATTAGAAGGGCATTTTGAAACCGGGGGGCAGCTGCATGCCCGCAGTGGCACCCGACATCTTCTCTTGGCTATTAGCCTCAATTTTGCGCACGGCATCGTTGACCGCGGCAGCAATCAGGTCTTCGAGCACTTCTTTGTCTTCCTGCATCAGGCTGTCATCCAGACTGATGCGCTTAACATCGTGCCGCCCGGTCATGACTACGCTAACCAAGCCAGCACCGGACTGCCCGGTAACCTCGGCATTGGCTAACTCTTCCTGCATCTTCTGCATTTTTTCTTGCATCTGCTGGGCCTGTTTCATCAGACCGGCCATGCCACCTTTCATCATGGGATCACCTCAAAATAGTTAGGGAGTGGGTAATGCGTCTACGGGTTCAATACTGTCGGCACGCACAATCGCGCCGAACTGCTCAAGCATCTGTTGCACCAGCGGATCGCCATTAATCGACGCAACCGCTTGATTTTGTCGATCAATACGCCCGCGAGCGGCCGCTTGTGCTGGGGTTTCTTGTTCGGGTTTACGTAACTCAATATCCAGGGTCAGCGGGCGGCCGTAAAACTGGCTCAATGCCTCAGTTACCCGCCGCTGCTGCGTGCTGTTAAACAGCGCGCCTTGGGCTGGATCTAAGTGCAGCGACCAATGATCGCCCTCCACCGCCACCAAGCAGCAGTTACCGGCAATGCTGCCAGTCAAACCACTCAGGCCTAACTGTGGAAACAACTCCAGCCACTGCGCGGCCAAGCCGGTAGCCGGCAGCGCGGCAGGCAAGACCTGCTCGATTAAATCGGCAGGCTCGCTGACCTCAGACGGCAAAGCCTCTAGGTAGGCGTAGGCGACATCGGTATCAATGATGTCGTCCTCATCGTCGTCATCCTCCGCCTGCACGTCATCATCGCCCAGCGCAGCCGGATCAGTCACCGCTGCCGATACCGGCGCTGCACTCGGCGCGGCAGCAGGTTCGTTCCACGGCAGCTCGCTGTCCGCCACGTTCGACGTTGCAGGCCGTGCAACAGGTGCAGGCGCAACTATTGCGGGGGCAACTGGCAGTGTCGCTGCAATGAGTGCAGGGCTTACAGGCGCAGCAACCGGGGACACTGGCGCACTGACTGGCGCCTCTGGCGCAACTTCGGCAACGGCTGGCGTGACGGTTGCTGGCGCAGAGGCAGAAGGGGCAACGGCCACTGACTCAGTCCGGGGATCAGCACTGGCCGGGCTGATCCCCAAGGGCTTTAACGCTACCTTCGGCGGTGGGGCGCTGCCTTCTGGACGGAACGCCAGCATACGCAGCAGCACCATCTCAAAACCGCTGCGTGGCTCGGGCGCCAAAGGTAGGTCCCGGCGACCGATCAAGCCCATCTGGTAATAAAACTGTACGTCTTCTGCAGGCAATGCCTGCGCCAGCGCCAACACGCGATCACGATCACCCTGACCGTTATCCACCGCCTCAGGTAGCGCCTGGGCAATTGCCACACGGTGCAGCACATTCAAAATCTCTGCCAATACGCCGGCCCAATCTGGGCCTTGCTCGGCCAAATGCCGCACGGCCTCGATCAAGCCGCGAGCATCGCCTTCCAGCAACGCCTGCAACACGCCATACACTTGGCCATGATCGAGCGTACCCAGCATGGCGCGCACATCGGCAGCCAGCACCTTACCTTCACCAAAAGCGATGGCCTGATCGGTCAGGCTCATGGCATCACGCATAGAACCGTCAGCTGCGCGGCCTAGCAGCCACAGCGCATCGACTTCGAACGGCACCTCTTCAACCCCAAGCACGTGAGTTAAGTGCTCAACCACCCGCTCCGGTGGCATGTTCTTCAGGGAGAACTGCAGGCAGCGCGAGAGAATAGTAACCGGTAGTTTTTGTGGGTCTGTGGTCGCCAGCAAAAACTTAACGTGGGGTGGCGGCTCTTCAAGGGTTTTCAGCAGCGCGTTGAACGAGTGCGTAGACAACATGTGCACTTCGTCGATCAAGTAGACCTTAAAGCGTCCACGGCTCGGTGCGTACTGCACGTTATCGAGTAACTCGCGGGTGTCTTCGACCTTGGTGCGGCTGGCAGCATCGACTTCAATCAGGTCAATAAAACGCCCTTCATCAATTTCTTTGCAGATTGAACACACACCGCAGGGGGTTGAGCTAATGCCGGTTTCGCAATTCAGGCACTTGGCGATGATCCGCGCGATAGTGGTCTTGCCGACTCCTCGCGTGCCAGTAAACAGATACGCATGGTGCAGCCGCTGACTGTCGAGCGCATTGATCAGAGCTTTGAGCACATGGGTCTGGCCGACCATTTCGCGGAACGAGCGCGGACGCCATTTGCGTGCAAGAACCTGATAACTCATTGAATTCCATCGCGACTGGAGCTAAAGAGGTTAATCGTATCGGAGCATGGGGGAAATTGCACCCGTTCTACCCTGCGAGACGCCATTGTCGAGCGCTCAAGCACAAGCCAGGACACGACTCGATAAACAACTGATATTGCAGACACGGGAAGTGATTAAAAGAAGCGGATAACACTTGGCAGTGGTGATTTAAAAGCGAGGGGATATAACGAGGGTTTTGCATGGAGGCAACCCCACCAGCCACACCCCGGCACACGATGTTCCCGCTGTGGCTGCTTCCTTCCGGATCTGACCAGGTTCACGGGTAACCGTTGCGGGGGGACCGGCAGGGTCACCATAACAACATCTGCCTTGCAGCAGACCGCGCCATTGTACCGTCTTGGCAACAACTTACAACCGCGTACTGCGGTTAAAAATGTATCTAAGAC
>JBBKVZ010000101.1:0-2704 GCA_037968715.1 Pseudomonas sp. | reverse complement strand
GAGGCCGGTGAAATCCGTGCGCTGGCAGAAATGGTCAAGCAGGGTTTCGTCTTCAAGGGCCTGAAGCCGGTTAACTGGTGTTTCGATTGCGGCTCGGCTCTGGCTGAGGCTGAAGTTGAGTATCAGGATAAAAAGTCCGACGCCATTGATGTCGCCTTTGCTGTAGAAGATGCCGACAAACTGGCTGCCGCTTTCGGGCTGGCTAGCCTGAGTAAACCGACCAGTATCGTTATCTGGACCACCACACCGTGGACCATTCCGGCTAACCAGGCGCTCAACGTCCATCCAGAGTTCAACTACGCGCTGGTTGATACCGGTGACAAGTTGCTGGTGCTGGCTGAAGAACTGGTGGAAAGCAGTCTGCAGCGGTTCGGGTTGCAAGGCACCGTGCTGGCGATTGCCAAGGGCGAGGCGCTGGAGCTGATTCGCTTCCGTCATCCGTTCTACGAGCGCTTCTCGCCGGTCTATCTGGCGGATTACGTTGAGTTGGGTGCCGGCACCGGTATCGTCCACTCGGCGCCAGCCTATGGCGAGGAAGACTTCCGCTCCTGCAAAGGCTACGGAATGGTCAATGACGACATTCTCAGTCCGGTGCAGAGCAACGGTGTGTATGTCGAGTCGCTGCCGTTCTTCGGTGGTCAGTTTATCTGGAAGGCCAACCCGAACATCGTCGCCAAGCTGGAAGAAGTCGGCAGCTTGCTCAAACACTCGGTCATCCAGCACAGCTATATGCACTGCTGGCGGCACAAGACGCCGCTGATCTACCGCGCCACGGCGCAGTGGTTCGTGGGCATGGACAAGCAGCCAGATCAAGGTCCGACGCTGCGTGAGCGGGCCTTGGCCGCAATCGAAGAAACCGCCTTTATCCCCGCTTGGGGCCAGGCGCGCCTGCACGGCATGATCGTTGGTCGTCCAGACTGGTGTATCTCCCGACAGCGTAACTGGGGTGTGCCGATTCCGTTCTTCTTGCATAAAGAAAGCGGCGAGCTGCACCCACGCACCATCGAGTTGATGGAGCAAGTAGCGCAGCGCGTCGAGCAGCAAGGCATCGAGGCCTGGTTCAAGCTGGACGCCGCCGAGTTACTGGGCGACGAAGCCGCGCAATACGACAAAATCAGCGACACCCTGGATGTTTGGTTCGACTCGGGCACCACCCATTGGCACGTGTTGCGCGGCTCCCATCCGCTCGGCCATGCCAGCGGCCCGCGTGCCGACCTGTATCTGGAAGGCTCTGACCAGCACCGTGGCTGGTTCCATTCGTCCCTGCTGACCGGCAGCGCTATCGACGGTCATGCGCCGTACAAAGAGCTGCTCACTCACGGCTTTGTGGTCGACGAGAACGGCCGGAAAATGTCCAAATCGTTGGGCAACGTGGTCGCCCCGCAAGAGGTCAACGACAGCTTGGGTGCGGATATTTTGCGCCTTTGGGTATCGTCTACCGATTACTCCGCCGAGATGGCGGTGTCTAAGGTGATTCTGCAGCGCAGCGCTGATGCCTATCGACGGATCCGCAACACCGCACGTTTTCTGCTTTCCAACCTCAGTGGCTTTGATCCGGCGCAGCACTTGCTGCCGCCTGAAGAGATGCTGGCCTTGGATCGCTGGGCGGTGGATCGCGCCTTACTGCTGCAGCGGGAAATTATTGAAGCCTATGACGGCTACCGCTTCCTGAATGTGTATCAGAAGGTGCATAACTTCTGCGTGCAGGAATTGGGCGGCTTCTACCTCGACATCATCAAAGATCGCCAGTACACCACCGCCGCCGACAGCGCCGCGCGGCGCTCATGCCAGAGCGCGCTGTACCATATCTCCGAAGCGTTGGTGCGTTGGATCGCGCCGATTCTGGCCTTCACTGCCGACGAGTTGTGGGAGTACCTGCCGGGCGAGCGCAATGAGTCGGTGATGCTCAATACTTGGTATGCCGGGCTCAGTGAAATGCCGGCCAATCTTGAGTTGGATCGCGCCTTCTGGGAGCGAGTGATGGCGGTGAAAACCGCAGTCAACAAAGAGCTAGAGAACTTGCGTGCCGCCAAAGCTATTGGCGGCAACCTGCAGGCCGAAGTGACCCTGTATGCCGAAGAGGCGTTGGTGGCGGATTTGGCCAAGCTGAGCAATGAGCTGCGCTTTGTGTTGATTACCTCAACCGCCACGGTGGCACTACTGAGTACTGCGCCAGCCGATGCCGTAGCCACCGAGGTGCCTGGCTTGAAATTGCGGGTGTTGAAGTCGACTTACAGCAAGTGCGGCCGTTGCTGGCACCACCGCGAAGATGTTGGCCAGCACGCTGCGCATCCTGAGCTGTGTGGTCGTTGCATCGAGAACATCGATGGCGCGGGTGAGGTGCGGCATTATGCTTAATCAGGCGCGTTTCGGTCGACTGGCTTGGTTGTGGCTGAGCGTATTGGTGTTGGTGCTCGACCAGCTGAGTAAGGTGTACTTCGAGGGTGCGCTAACCCTGTATCAGCAGATTGTGCTGATCCCCGACTACTTCAGCTGGACGCTGGCCTATAACACCGGCGCGGCTTTTAGCTTTTTGGCCGGTGCCACCGGCTGGCAACGCTGGCTCTTCGCGGGCATAGCCTTGGTGGTCAGTGTGGTGCTGGTGGTTTGGCTTAAGCGTTTGCAGCCCCATGAAACCCGGCTGGCCATCGCGCTGGCGTTGGTGCTGGGCGGCGCCATTGGCAACTTGTTCGATCGCGTGGCG
>JBBKVZ010000100.1:0-5698 GCA_037968715.1 Pseudomonas sp. | reverse complement strand
GAGCTGAGCGCGCATGACGACAGCAAAGACCTCTCCAAACACGCCGACCAAGCGCTCTACAGCGCCAAACACGCCGGGCGCAATCGCAGCGAAATCTTTACCCGCTGAACGCCCACGGTCATGTCCCTGCAATAAAACCGCAATACAGTTGCTGGCATTACGCCACCAAACCTAGCGGGTTCAGCATGCGCTTAAAACAACTGACCAACCTCAACACCCTGCTGTTGATTAGCGTCTGCCTGGGTCTGGGCGCAACACTATGGTGGTCTCAGCGCGCGCTCGAACGCCCTTACGTGCTGATGGATAACTACCTGAACTTGTCGCAAAACTTCCAACACCAGGCGGCGCAGAACATTCAGGACTACCTCAGCAGCGGCGATGCCCTGCGCCATAGCGCAGCCACCCAAGCCATCGACGAACTGACTCAACAGCTCAACCAATTACCCGCCGAGCTCGCCAGCCAATTGCACCCAAGCCTTGGCGAACTGCGCGACTTCACCAGTAACCAACTGCTCGCGGCCGGCAAGCTGGCCGGTGACCCGCAAGCCCTGCTGCTGCAGGCCGAACGCGAGATGACCGACAACTTACAACTGCTCAGCCAATACGCCGACCAGGCCAATGGCGCAGGGGCCGAATACCGGCCGAGGTTATTTCAGGCCGCCCAGCACCTGATCCGTCTCGGCCATGCCCGTAGCAAGCTAATAAACAGTGGTCGCAGCGAACTGCGCAGCGAAGCTGAGCGCGAACTGACGCTGCTCAGCAAGCAGATTGAGCAATTAAATGCCTTGCCGCTGCTCGGCGTCAGCGCCAATCACACCGAAAGCAGCAGCTTTGCGGCACTGATGGGTTTAAGCAGCGAGGCCGTAGAAGAGGTCGCGGAGGATCAGGGCGTGACCCTCAAGCGTGAGCTGAGCAGCTTGCTGCAGCGCTACCCAGCAGAGTTAACCCGCACCGCAAAGCTAATCGAACAGCGCCAACTACTGGCCATCAGCACCCAAGCCAAGGTAGCGGCGGTGGAACAGGCATTGGCCACGCTGGAGCCGGCAGTGCGCGCCGAACATGCACGCATCCAAAGCCAAGTGCAGTGGGTACAGGGCCTGATGATCGGCCTGATTTTACTGATCGCCCTGCTAATCGACGGCATCCAGCGACGCCTGACCAATGTCCTCAACCGCTTAGTACCGGCCCTTTCTGCTTGGGCGGCGGGCGACTTTAGCATTGGCATCAAGCTCAACCCGCGCACCCAAGAACTGCGCGACATTGAAGAGTCACTGAATCGGCTGCGCGCCTATTTGGTTGACCTGGTCGGCACCATTCGCGGTCACGCCGAACAAGTGGCCGGCAGCAGCCGCACACTGGCCGATTTAAGCGGCGGCCTACACAGTGGCGCCGAACGCCAGGCCGGCGACAGCGCGCAGATTCGCGATGCGTTGGGCGAGCTGGAAGGTAGCATTTTGCAAGTGGCCGATGATGCCAGCCAAGCCGCCAACGCCAGCCGCGATGCTGGTCGCGCCGTGGAACAGGGGCAAACCGTGATCGGCCAAAGCCTGACCGGCTTGTACGGTCTGGTCGGCGAAGTGCGTGGTAACGCTCAGGCCATCGAGCACCTAGCGCAAGAAACCGCAACTATCGGCAAGGTGCTCACGGTAATTCGCGGGATCGCCGACCAGACCAATCTACTAGCCCTAAATGCCGCCATTGAGGCCGCCCGTGCCGGCGAAATGGGCCGTGGCTTTGCCGTGGTGGCCGAAGAGGTGCGCTCCCTGGCGCTGCGCACCAGCGGCGCCACGGAAGAAATCCAGCAACTGATCGCGCGCTTACAGCAAGCCGCGCAGAAATCGCTAGAGGCCATGCGCAGCCAGGTCGGACACGCCGAAACCACCGCTAGCCAAGCCTCGGCCGCCGACAGCGCACTGGCCGAAATCGTCGCCGCCATCCACACCATTGCCAATATGGCCGAACGGATTGCCAGCGCCACCGCCCAACAAAGCGGCGCGGTCAGCGAAATTCGCGGCCACAGCCAACGCATCCATATTCTCGGCAGTGACAACCTGCAGCGCATCGGCCAAGGCCGCCAGCAAGGCGAGCATTTGCTGCAACTGGGCGGGCAACTGCACACTGCGGTGCAAGCGTTCCGCCTGTAAACAGGCCGCGCCAGACGAACGGCCAGGCTGACAAACCTACTTACAGGCGCAGGTCTACGGCCGCACGCCACACTCCGCTATGATGGCGGCTCATTTGCCGAGCGAGACCACCATGCGCCGCCTGCTGAGCCTGATTCTATTATTAGTGAGCTTACCGGCCAGTGCCGGCTGGCTGGACAACCGCCCCAACCCAACGCTGGGCGCAGCGCTGAATAACAGCAGCGACTTTCTGCCGGTGCGCGAAGCCTTTCGCCTCGACCTGATCGAACACACCCCAACCGCCATCAAGCTGCAATTTATCGCCGCCGACGGCTATTACCTGTATCGCCATCGTTTTCAATTTCACAGCGACTCAGCCGAGGTGCAACTGGCCGAGGCAAAAATGCCGGCCGGGCTGCAAAAAATCGATGAGTATTTCGGCGAGGTGGAGGTTTACCACGGTGTTTTGGATATCGAATTACCGCTCAGCAACCCACAGCAACGGCCCTTCACGCTGAGCGTTACCTATCAAGGCTGCGCCGACAAAGGTCTGTGCTACCCGCCCGAAACACAAAACTTCGACATCAGCCCAGCCGCCAGTGCGGGCAGTCCCGCAACGGCTACGCCCCCCCCAAGTGATGCATCTAGCAGCAACCCGGCTAGCACCTGGCAATGGCATGAGCTGGCCTTATTTTTCCTCGCCGGGCTCGGCCTGACTTTTACCCCCTGCGTATTGCCCATGCTGCCGATTCTCTCTGGCGTGGTGCTGCGCGGCCAAATCGGCGGCATGCGCGGCTTCAGTTTGTCGCTGACCTACGTGCTGTCGATGGCCGCCTGTTTTGCTTTGCTGGGCGCCCTGATGGGCGTATTTGGCGCCGAATTAAATCTGCAAGCGCGCCTGCAATCACCCTGGGTATTAGTGCCCGTCGCCTTGTTCTTTGCGCTGTTTGCCTTGGCCATGTTCGGCGTTTACGAACTGCGTCTGCCGCACGTGATCAGCGACCGCCTCGACCGCATGGCCAGCAACACTCGCGGCGGTTCATTGTGGGGCGCCGCATTGCTCGGCGTACTGTCCAGCCTGCTGGTATCACCATGTGTGTCCGCGCCACTGGCCGGTGCCTTGCTATATATCAGCAGCAGTGGCGATGCCCTCGGCGGCGGCCTTAAGTTGTTTGTGCTCGGTCTGGGCATGGGCGCACCCATGGTGCTGTTTGCCACGGGCGGCGGCGCTTTGCTGCCAAAAAGCGGTAATTGGATGGTCAGCGTGCGCAATACCTTTGGCGTGCTGCTCCTGGCCGTGGCGATATGGATGCTCGAACGAGTGCTGCCGGCGTCACTAACCCTGGCCCTGTGGGGCGTGCTGGCTGCCGGCGTGGCGCTGTATCTGGGCGCGCTAGAGTTCACGGTTAAAACCCACCGGCAAAAGCTCGCCCAACTGGGTGGGCTGATCCTCTTGGTTTACGCCCTCGCCAGCTGGATTGGCGCCCTGCAAGGGCAAACCGACCCGCTGCGCCCTCTGGGCCAAGCGAACAGCTCAATGACCGCGACAGTCGCCGCGCACAGCACTTGGCAAACCGTGAGCACCGCGAGCGACCTGCAACAGGCCTTGGCCAGCGCCAAAGCCGCAGGGCAGCCACTGCTACTCGACTGGTACGCCGACTGGTGCATCAGCTGTAAGGTGATTGAGCGCGAGGTGCTCAGCAATGCCGAGGTCATCAGCACACTGGCGGGCTATCAACTGATCCGCTTTGACATTACCGCCAGCAACCCCGAGCAGCGCGCTCTGCTCAGCCATTACCAACTGTTTGGCCCGCCCGCTTTACAGTTTTTTGCCGGCAACGGTAAGGAGCACACAACATTGCGCGTGGTCGGGGAAATCAACGCCAGCGACTTTGCCGCCCGCGCGCGCAGCGCAAACGCGCTGAACTGAGCCTGGCATCGGACATTTGTCTGCAAAAGACGCCATCGTGCAGGCTACTACCGAGAACTGGACAGAGCGCAATGCATTCGGCATAGTCCTCCCAGCTAAATAAAGGACAACCCTATGGCCACCCTATTGGTGCTGCACGGTCCCAATCTGAATTTATTGGGCACCCGCGAGCCCGGCGTCTACGGCGCCACCACCCTTGATCAGATCAACCTCGACCTTGAGCGGCGCGCTCGCGAGGCAGGGCATCACCTGCTCTATCTGCAAAGCAACGCTGAATACGAGTTGATTGAACGCATCCACGCGGCACGCAACGAAGGCGTGGACTTCATTCTGATTAATCCGGCGGCCTTTACCCACACCAGCGTCGCATTACGTGACGCATTGCTGGCGGTGAGCATCCCATTTATCGAAGTGCACCTTTCTAACGTGCATAAACGCGAAGCTTTCCGTCATCACTCCTATTTTTCTGATGTCGCTGTAGGGGTGATTTGCGGTCTTGGCGCCAGCGGCTACCGCTTGGCCCTAGACGCGGCGCTTGAGCACATAGAACAAAATAAACGCCCCTGACCTGATTTTGGGAGTTGCAGCTAGATGGATATCCGTAAAGTTAAAAAACTAATCGAACTGCTGGAAGAGTCCGGCATCGATGAACTGGAAATTCGCGAAGGCGAAGAGTCTGTGCGCATTAGTCGGCACAGCAAGCAACCTACCTATGCCCAACCGATGTACGCCCAAGCACCGGCTCCAGCACCTGCTGCCGCACCGATTGCCGCCGCGGCAGCGGCCGCTGAAGTTACCGCTATCGCGCCAACACTGAATGGCCACGTCGCGCGCTCACCGATGGTCGGCACCTTCTACCGCACCCCAGGCCCAGCCTCACCGGCGTTTGTCGAGATCGGCCAGACCGTGAAGAAAGGTGACATCTTGTGCATCGTCGAAGCGATGAAAATGATGAATCACATCGAAGCTGAAGCCAGCGGCGTGATCGAATCCATCTTGGTGGAAAACGGCCAACCGGTTGAGTACGACCAACCGCTGTTCACCATCGTTTGAACTGCGGAGAGACTTTGATGACTGCGAAGTTGGAAAAAGTTCTGATCGCCAACCGCGGTGAGATTGCCCTGCGGATCCTGCGTGCCTGCAAAGAAATGGGCATCAAGACTGTCGCCGTTTACTCCAAGGCCGACAAAGAGCTGATGCACCTGGGTCTGGCAGACGAATCCGTTTGCATCGGCCCGGCCTCGGCCGCGCACTCTTATCTGCACATCCCGGCAATCATCGCCGCGGCCGAAGTGACTGGCGCTACCGCCATTCACCCAGGTTACGGTTTCCTTGCGGAAAACGCCGACTTCGCCGAACAGGTCGAAAACTCTGGCTTCGCGTTCATTGGCCCGAAAGCCGACACCATTCGCCTGATGGGCGACAAGGTATCGGCCAAGCACGCCATGATCGCTGCCGGTGTTCCAACCGTTCCGGGGTCCGACGGCCCACTGCCGGAAGACGAAGAAACCGCTCTGCGCATTGGTCGCGAAGTCGGTTACCCGGTGATCATCAAAGCCGCTGGCGGCGGCGGTGGTCGCGGCATGCGCGTTGTGCATAAAGAAGAAGACCTGATCTCCTCGGCGAAACTGACCCGCTCCGAAGC
>JBBKVZ010000099.1:0-19548 GCA_037968715.1 Pseudomonas sp. | reverse complement strand
GGATGTTCACCCCCACGGAAGCAGCAGCGGTGGCGGCGGTGTATTCGGCGTTTATTGCCCTGTTTGTCTACAAAGACATGACCTTTAAGGAAACCCCTAAGGTTCTGCTCGACTCGGCGAAACTGAGCATCATGCTGATGTTTATCATCGCCAACGCCATGCTGTTCGCCCACGTGCTGACCACCGAACAACTGCCCCAGCAAATCACCGCCTGGGTGATCGAGGCTGGGCTGACGCCAGTGACGTTTCTACTGGTGGTCAACGTCGTGCTGCTGGTGGCCGGGGCATTTATGGAACCCTCGGCAATTATCCTGATTCTCGCGCCGATTCTGTTTCCGATTGCCACCAAGTTAGGCGTCGACCCGATTCATCTGGGCATCATCATGGTGGTCAACCTGGAGATCGGCCTAATCACCCCGCCCGTGGGGCTCAATCTGTTCGTCACCTCGGCGGTGACCGGCATGCCACTGTCCGCCACCATACGAGCGGCCATGCCATGGCTGGTGCTGCTGCTGATGTTCCTGATGCTGATCACCTACGTGCCGGCGATTTCCCTGGGCTTGCCGAACTTTTTGGGCATGCCCTAGGCCGTCACCACGCGACATAGCTGCACCTTTGCCCGGCCTTGCGCCGGGCTTTTTTATGGCGATGTAGCCGTTAGTTGTTGCAGGTCGATGTTGTAGGGTGGGCTTTAGCCCACCGCCGCGTGATAAGGGCTGTGGTGGGCTAAAGCCCACCCTACAAAACAGAGCCAACCACAGGCGTAAAAAAGCCCCAAGGCGTAAACCTTGGGGCTTTTTCCTGCGGCGCCGCTTAACGCACAGTGTTAGCGGCTGCTAACGCTGGCCTTGGCGGTTTTCTTTTTGGCAGGCATCAAGTGCGAGAATACTGCGTGTAAGTCATCCGAGGCGCTGTCTTCGTCGAGGTTGAGCTTGCTGTCGATATGATCCATGTGATGCATCATCAAGCTCACGGCCTTGGCGGTGTCGCGCGCCTCGATGGCATCCAGCAATTGGTTGTGCTCATCGTAGGAGCAGTGCGAGCGGCTGCCACTTTCATACTGGGCGATAATCAAGGACGTCTGCGAGACCAAGCTGCGCTGGAAACTCACCAGCGGCGCGTTTTTGGCGGCCACTGCCAGCTTTAGGTGAAACTCGCCAGACAAGCGAATACCGGCGCCGCGATCGCCGCGAGAAAAGCTCGACTGCTCATCGCTAACCATCTGCCGCAACTCAGCCAATTGCTCGGCCGTGGCGTGCTCGACCGCCAGCTCAGTAATAGCCCGCTCAACCATGCGCCGCGCGTAGAAGATTTGCCGGGCTTCTTCAACGCTGGGGCTGGCCACCACGCCACCACGATTGGGTCGCAGCAGTACCACGCCCTCATGGGCCAGGCGCGACAACGAGCGGCGAATAATGGTGCGACTGACACCAAATATTTCGCCCAAGGCTTCTTCGCTTAACTTGGTACCCGGAGCAAGACGCTGCTCAAGAATCGCATCGAAAATATGCGCATAGACAACATCATCTTGCGTACCACTACGAGTACTTTTAGCAACCCGCGTTTGTTTCTTAAGCGGCTGTAATGATTCGTTCATGCGGGCTCATATCGAAGAAGACGACGAAAACAAACTCTGCAACGCCGCGCTGAATAAACAACAAAATAGCGCAATTGCAGAGGCTAAAAAAGCTGACGCATTGTACACAACCGAGCTCTTGCACACACCCGCTTAGCCCCACAGCATCAGGGCTCACTCACGCGCAGCAACCGGCAAGCTAGGTAAAGTTGCGCAAAAAAATCCGCAACCGCGTTACAGAAAAGCGTTTTATACCTGCCCGTCCGTGGCGCCGGCAATTGGCTAAGTGTAGTTAAGCCGCCTAAATAGGCGCCATGCATGCCGAAAAATAAATCATATAAAAAATATATCTGTCTGTTTTATATAGCATTTATTTAATATTAACCGCGCTTAAACAGCATCACCCGCATGGCTGTGCGGCGCCTAGACCGGCCAAATTATCTGCAACAAAAGCAAAAACATTAATTGCTTTTTTTGTATACAACCCGATAATCAAACTCGAGCGCTTTACTGACCTAAAGGTCAACAATTAGTTAGCAAAGCGCTCACCCATGCCTTACCTCAGAGTGTCGCGGCGGTAATGTCAGCGCCACTCGGTGATTAAAATAAAAGCAATGAGGAGTACCGCGCAGTGGAAAGTAGCAAACCAACGCAGGCCGATTATGCCGCTAGCCCACCGGCCAAAGGCCTGCTGGAACGGCTGTTTAAACTCAGCGAGCACAACACCACGGTAAAAGTTGAGCTGGCCGCCGGCCTGACGACCTTTATCACCATGGCCTACATCATTTTTGTGAACCCCAACATCATGGTCGCCGCAGGCATGGACCATGGCGCGGCCTTTGTCGCCACTTGTTTAGCAGCAGCCTTCGGCTGTTTCCTAATGGGCCTGTATGCCAACTGGCCAGTGGGCCTGGCTCCAGGCATGGGCTTGAATGCGTTTTTCAGCTACACCGTAGTCGGCACCATGGGCTACAGCTGGGAAGTGGCCCTGGGCGCAGTATTCCTCTCCGGGCTGCTGTTTATGATCCTGACCTTTACGCGTATTCGCGAATGGTTGCTCAACAGCATTCCGCCGAGTTTGCGGTTTGCCATGGGCGCTGGGGTAGGTTTGTTTCTTGGCCTAATCGGTCTGAAAGAAGCCGGCATTGTGGTTGCCAGCCCTGCCACCCTGATCCACTTGGGCGACATGACCTCGGCAGCGCCATTGCTGGCCGCCATCTGCTTTTTAATGATCGTTATTCTCGAGCACCATCGGGTGTTCGGCGGCATCCTCATCAGCATCCTCACCGTGACCTTGGCCGGCTGGGGTTTGGGCTTGGTCGAATACCACGGGATGTTCTCCATGCCGCCGAGTGTCGCGCCAACCTTCTTGGCTATGGATGTCAGTGGTGCCCTCAACGTCGGCATGATCAGCGTGATTCTGGCCTTCTTGTTTGTGCACATGTTCGACACCGCTGGCACCCTGATGGGCGTGGCGCAACGAGCCAATCTAGTTGACGCCAACGGGCACATTCACAACCTGACCAAAGCCATGAAAGCCGACAGCACCGCCAGCACCGCCGGCGCACTGTTTGGCTGCCCACCGGTGACCAGTTATGTGGAGAGTGCTGCTGGGGTGGCCGCAGGTGGCCGTACCGGGCTAACCGCAGTGACCATTGGCATCCTGTTTTTGGCGGCGATGTTCTTTGCCCCATTGGCGGGCATGATCCCCGCTTACGCAACCGCTGGCGCGCTTATCTATGTGGCCATGCTGATGATGAGCGGTATGGCGCACATCGACTGGAAAGACCACACCAACACCATTCCGGCGATTATCACCGCCATCATGATGCCGCTGACCTTCTCAGTTACCGACGGTTTAGCGCTGGGCTTTATCACCTTTGTGGTGATCAAACTCGGCACCGGCAGGCACCAAGAAATCTCTGCGAGCCTCTATGTGCTGGCGGTGATTTGCATCGCCAAGTTCATTTTTCTGTAAGCCTTAACGCTACACAAAAAGCCCCAACGCCTCGGCGCTGGGGCTTTTTTATCTGCATGGGCTTTTAGGTGTAAGAGCCTTGCCGGGATAAAGTCCAGCCTAGGTTTTGCGCTCAACAGGTAACGGGTAGATAGCCAAAAAAAAGGCATAAAAATGCCGCTGCTCAAACCACATAACAACGCGTCAAGCGCTCATACGCAGGCAAGGTTAGCGGCACTTATGCCTCGCCTACGCCATTACTCGTAACGCAGCGCCTCGGCGGGTTGGATTTGTGCGGCACGCCAAGAAGGGTAAAGGGTGGCCAAAAAGCTCAAACCGAAACCGGCTGCGCACACCAGCAGTACATCCATCGCGTGTAAGTCTGATGGCAGATTGTTGATGAAGTACACGTCTGAGCTGAACACATGTTGACCACTGAGGCGCTCGAGCCAGCCCACCAGCTCACTGATATTCAGCGCGGCAAGCACGCCCAGCACCGCACCAATCGAGGTGCCGACCAAGCCAATCACCGTACCCTGCACCATAAAAATATGCATTATCTGCCGGGGCGTAGCACCGAGTGTGCGCAGGATGGCAATGTCGCCGCCTTTATCGGCCACCACCATAATCAGCGTGGCAATAATGTTAAACGCCGCCACCGCGATGATCAGCAGTAACAACAGACCGATCATGGTCTTCTCCATTTTCATGGCGGCAAACAGCCCGCCTTGCGTCAGGGTCCAGTCCACAGCTTGATAGTCACCGCCCAACTGGCCAGCAATCGCTCTGGACACTTGCGGGGCCTGGTACAGGTCTTTTAGCGCCAAGCGCACACTCTGTACCTGATTGGGCTGCCAATGTTTGATCTCGGCGGCATCCGCCAAGCTAATCAGCGCCAAGGTGCCATCCAATTCGGCGCCCACTTTAAACACGCCAATCACATTTAAACGCTGCAAGCGCGGGGTAATGCCGCCGGCATTGCTGCTGCGCTCGGGGATGATCAAGGTCAGCTTGTCGCCTAACTCAAGTCGAAAGCGCCGCGCGGTAAGATCGCCAACAATCACCCCAAACTCACCCGCCTTAAGGTCATCCAAGCGACCCTTGAGCATGTGCTTGCCAATGATCGATACCTTGGATTCTTCCTGCGGATCAATCCCGCTGATCTGAATAGGCTGCATCACGCCCTTGAACGAGAGCATGCCTTCCAGCTCGCTCAACGGCGCCACGGCCATAACCTGCGGGTTGTTCATGGCCGCGTCGCCCAGCGCGCGCCAGTCATCCAACGGCGCATCGGTGTGAATGGCCGCGTGCGGCAGCATGCCGAGAATGCGCGTGCTCATTTCTTTCTGGAAACCGTTCATGACCGAGAGCACCACAATCATCGCCAGCACGCCGAGCGCCAAGCCGATCATTGAGGTCATGGAAATAAACGAAATGAAGTGGTTACGGCGTTTGGCGCGGGTGTAGCGCATGCCGATAAAAATGCTCAGTGGCCGAAACATATCAGGCAGCCACCAACCGGCCATTTTCCAGACGCAACACGCGGTCCATTTGCTGGGCTAGCTGCATGTCGTGAGTCACCACCAAAAAAGCCGTTTGCGAGGAGGTGCTGAGTTCCAGCATCAGGTCTTGAATACCCTGGGCGGTGTGATGGTCCAGGTTGCCGGTGGGCTCATCGAGCATCACCAAACCGGGCTGAGTCACCAATGCGCGGGCAATCGCCACACGCTGGCGCTCGCCGCCGGACAGTTCGGCCGGCTTGTGCTCCAACCGATGGCCCAGACCAACCCGCTCAAGCAACGCAGTGGCCCGTAAGCGAGCTTCGGGAATCGCCAGTTTGCCGATCAGCAACGGCATGCAGACGTTTTCCAGGGCGGTAAATTCCGCCAATAAATGATGAAACTGATAAACAAAACCCAGCGCCCGGTTACGCAACAGACCACGCTGTTTCTCGTTCAGGGCTGAGAGTTCTTCACCGGCCAACCACACGCTGCCGCTGCTCGGGGTGTCTAGCCCGCCAAGCATGTTTAGCAAGGTGCTTTTGCCCGAGCCTGAGCTGCCGACGATGGCCACCCGCTCACCGGGAAAAACCTCCAACTGCAGTTCGGCCAGCACAACCACCGCCTGTGGGCCTTCGTCATAACTCTTGGCCAAATCGCGGCAACTGAGCACCGCTGGTGGCTGAGCATTAGTACCTAAATTATTCATAACGCAGGGCCTCCGCAGGCTGGGTGCGCGCCGCACGCCAGGCCGGATACAAGGTAGCGAGAAAACTCAGCAGCAAGGCTGCAGAGCAGACCAGCAGCACGTCATTGAGTTGCAATTGCGAGGGGATGTAGTCAATAAAATACACCGCCGCATTCAGAATTTTTAGCCCGAACAGCTGTTCAATGCCGGCTATCCAGCTGCTGATATTCAGTGCGATCAAGCACCCCAGCAAGGCGCCCAGTAAGGTGCCAACCACACCAATCACCGTGCCCTGCACCATAAAGATCGCCATGATTTGCCGTGGCGTAGCGCCCAAGGTGCGCAGAATAGCGATATCGGCTTTTTTGTCGGTCACCACCATGACCAGCGTGGAAATAATATTGAAGGCGGCCACAGCGACGATCAGCAATAACAACAGGCCAATCATGGCTTTTTCCATCTGGATCGCCTGATACAAATTGCCCTGGGTGCGGGTCCAGTCACGTGCGTAGTAATCGTCACTCAAGCGCGACGCCAACTGCCAAGACACCCGCGGGGCTTGGAACAAATCGGCAAACTTAAGGCGAATACCCTGCACCTGGGTGGCTTTCCAGCGGTGCAGACGGGCGAGGTCCTGGACATTGGCCATGGCCACAAAACCATCCAACTCGCCAGCGCCCACGTGGAAAATACCTTGCACGGTAAAGCGCTTAAGACGCGGAAACATACCGGCTGGGGTAACGGTGATTTCCGGGGCAACAAATGTCACCTTGTCACCGATGCTGACCCCGAGTTTTTCGGCGGCAATGTTGCCGATAACAATCGCGAACTCGCCAGCTTTCAGCGCGTCTAGACCGCCCTGACCGTCTACAAAATAGTCACCAATAATCGACACTTTGCTTTCTTCGGCAGGATCAATGCCGTTAATCAGCACTTTCTGCACCTTATCGCCGTAAGTCAGCAGGCCCTGCATTTGTACAAAGGGCGCCGCCGCCAACACTTGCGGATGCTCACGCATCGGCTTGGCGATGCTGCGCCAGTCATCAATCGGCACGGCACTTTCTACCGTGGCGTGCGGCACCATGCCGAGCACTTTGCTGCGCATTTCATGGTCGAAACCATTCATCACCGACAGCACCACAATCATCACCAACACACCGAGTGCGAGGCCAATCATCGAGGTCAGGGAAATAAACGAAACGAAGTGATTACGGCGTTTGGCCCGCGTGTAACGCGCACCGATATAAATAGACAGGGGTCTGAACATAAAAGTATTCGCAGGCGAAAGAGGAGACATCCGGGTCAAGCGCGACTTACCACTGCGCCGGGTTACTGCTGAACGATCAATCACGCAAAGCTGCTTTAGCCGCCGATCAAGCTGAAGAAACGGCTATTAGGCTATGCTCTGCGCCACCCTCACCCCTCGCGCACGTTTTACACCGTGGCATCTGTAGCGGGTCTGGGCTGGCAGCCTTACACTGTGACCATCACTCAGACCATGGGTTCAGCATGTCGACTCAAGACGTAGACGATCGCCGCGAATATTACCGTATCGACGACACCATCGCACTGGATTTTACCCTGTTGTCCGGCGCCAACGCGCAGGCCACCGATGTGTTACACGATGCGTCGCCACTGTTCAATTTGCTCAGCGATTTACACCTGCTGGACTTTGAGGCCCAGCATTTGCTGCGCCAGATCAGTGAGCGTGACCGCACTCTGGCCAACTACTTAAAAGTCATGAACAAGCGTATCGACTTGCTCGGCCAAGCCTTGGCGCAAAACTTGTTGCGTGATGTGGGGGCACCGCGTCAGGTCAGCATGTCTGAGAGCGGAATCAGCTTTAACAACCTGCAAGAAATTACCGTTGGCAGCCATTTAGCAATCAAAATGGTGCTGATGCCGCAGGCACTCGGCTTGCTGCTCCGCGGCAAAGTGGTTAACTGCCGACTGCGCGACGATCAGCAGTTTGAGATAGGTATCGAGTTCGAAGCCCTCACCGACGCCCAACGCCAACTGATGGCCCGGCATATTTTGCAACGCCAGGCACTGGAGCGCCGGCAATCGCGCGAGCAAGACGCGTGAAAACCAATGCGAACCCCAGATATTCAACGTTTAGCAGAGAGCAAGCATGACACTCATTTACGGCCATCGTGGCGCCAAAGGCGAAACACCGGAAAACACCCTTGCCAGCTTTCAGCAATGCTTGGCGCACGGCGTTAAGCGTTGCGAACTGGACCTGTACCTGTCCAGCGATGGCGAACTGATGGTCATTCACGACCCGACCCTAAAACGCACCACTGGGCGCAACGGCAAGGTTAGCCACTACACGGCGGAGCAATTGAGCAGTTTCGACGCCCGCTTAGGTGGCCCAGGTTGGGCAGTGCCCTGCCCGATTCCACGCTTGGAAGAACTGTTTCAACTCTGCGACCTTGAGCATTGGCAACTCGAGGTTAAAAGCGCCTCGCGGGTTAAGGCGGCCAGCACCGTGCTGGCCATTCGCGAGTTGGCCGTACGCTACAACTTGCTCGATAAAGTCACTATCACTTCCAGCTCACGCGAAGTGTTGCGCGCCGGGCAACGGCTCACCCCAGAGATAACACGTGGCTTTGTGGCGGAGTACGCCCTGCTCGACCCGCTAAAAGTTGCCAAGCGCTATGGCTGCAAGTTACTCGCCATCAACTGGAGCCTATGCAGCCCCGAGCGCGTGCAAAAAGCTCAGCAGCAGGGCCTGCACGTTTCGGCATGGACGGTTAACGACCCGGCGACAATGCTCAGACTCGTCGATTTTGGCGTCGACAGCCTGATTACCGACTTCCCCGGCTTAGCCCTCGCCACCCTTAAGCGTTAAGCACCGCGCTTTGCGCAATAAAAAACCGACCGCAAGGGTCGGTTTTTTATTGGCTATGTACCCGTTACCTGCTGAGCGCAAAACGTAGGGTGGGCTTTAGCCCACCAAGGCTGTTACCCCGCGCTGGTGGGCTAAAGCCCACCCTACAAAATAGCGCCGGCAACACATAGCTAGGACATAGCCTTTTTATTGCCTGACTCAAAAACTCTCGCGGTTAGGCCAGCGCCACAAATGAGAGTCGCAGAATGGATCTACCCCGTCCGGCCCAGGCCACCGGTCGGAGCCACTCAAAAAAGTCGATTAAGGCCGTCGAATGCTGCCACCCGATACGCTTCCGCCATGGTCGGATAATTGAACGTGGTGTTAACGAAGTACTTGAGCGTGTTGGCCTCGCCCTTCTGATTCATGATCGCCTGGCCGATGTGGACAATTTCCGAGGCCTGATAACCAAAGCAATGCACACCAAGAATTTCCAGAGTTTCACGGTGAAAAAGAATTTTCAGCATGCCCACCGGCTCGGCGGAAATCTGCGCGCGGGCCATACCATTGAAGAACGCCTTGCCGACTTCATAGGGAATTTGCTCCTCAGTCAGCTCCTGCTCGTTTTTACCAAGGGAGCTGATTTCCGGAATGGTGTAGATGCCGGTCGGTACATCATTAACGAACCGGCCGCTGTCGTTACCCACCGCATTACCCGACGCCGAACGCCCTTGGTCATAGGCGGCACTGGCCAAGCTTGGCCAACCAATCACGTCACCCGCGGCGTAAACACTTGGCAATGTGGTGCAATAATTCTTGTCGACTTCGAGCTGACCGCGGCTATTGGCCTTCAAGCCAAGATTTTCCAGGCCAAGACTGTCGGTGTTGCCCGTACGCCCGTTACACCACAATAAGGCATCGGCCTTGATCTTCTTGCCAGACTTGAGGTGCAGAATAACCCCGTGCTCTTGGCCTTCAATGCGCTCGTATTCTTCGTTATGCCGAATCATCACGTTGTTGTGGCTGAGGTGATAACTCAGCGCCTCAGAAATCTCGTTATCGAGAAAGCTCAGTAACTGGTCGCGGTTATCGATCAAATCTACCAATACCCCCAAACCGCTGAAGATCGAGGCGTACTCACAACCGATCACCCCGGCGCCGTAAATAATCAGGCGGCGCGGGGTATGGCTGAGGTTAAGAATGGTGTCACTGTCGTAGACCCGCGGATGGTAGAAGTCCACGTCAATCGGCCGATAAGGCCGCGAGCCAGTGGCAATCACCACCTGTTTGGTGACCATGGTCTCCATGACACCGTTGGCGCAGACCACCTGAATGGTGTGTTCGTCGGCAAAGCTGGCCGAGCCAAAGAACACATCAATCCGATTACGGGCGTAATAGGCGGTGCGCGATGTCACCTGTTTGGAGATCACCCGCTCAGCGCTCTTCAACACATCCGGAAAGGAGAACCAACGCGGCTCGCCGATCTGGCGAAACAACGGATTGGTGTTGTACTGCATGATCTGCCGCACCGAGTGGCGTAGGGCCTTGGACGGTATGGTGCCTAAATGCGTGCAGTTACCGCCAACCAAAGGGCGGTCATCGATTACGGCGACCTTGCGCCCGGCCTTCGCGGCGTTCATGGCCGCACCCTCACCAGCGGGCCCAGAACCCAACACCACCACGTCGTATTTGTAGACCGCCATGCTAACTCCTAGATAACAGGCCAAACCGCCGCGCGGAGTTGGCGTGACTGCGGCCGGTAACGGTCACAGTATTTCAATTAATACAGCAGCTTAACTGCCTTGTCTGGGGCTGCACATTAGCGCTTGGTCGCGAGGTAGGCGAGAGTTCACTGCACTAGATTTTTTCTTGCTGCAGTTCATCGCACTTTTGCGGATTGCCGCCACACAGCGAACACTGTTTCTCAATTCCCAAATTGGCGATGCCACCGCAGGAACCCGCCAGCGGTTTACGGCCCATCATCACGCCAAGCGCCAAACCACAAACTACCAACAGCATCACTACAAAGGTCACTAACCAGATCATTTTTTTACTCCCAGAATGCTCAGAGCGCCTACTGCAGCGAACCAAACATATGTGTAAATGTGCTGCTGGCGGTGCTCACAAAACCTTGCGGAGCACGGCTAACAAACAACGCCGCGATGCCGGCACGCTCGGCAAAGGCCAGACCACGCTCCGGCCCTAAGATCATTAACAAGGTCGACAAACCATCGGCACGCTGCACGGAGCGGTCAATCACGGTGACTTGCGCCAAGTTGTGCCGAATCGGTGCGCCGGTTTGCGGGTCCAGGCTGTGCGAATAACGCTCACCGTCTTGCTCGAAATAGTTGTGATAATCACCCGAAGTAGAAATCCCGTAGCCATCCAGGGGCAAAACCTTTTCGGCTACCTGCTCATGCTCCAGCGGCGCCTCGATGGCAATATGCCAAGGGCTGCCGTCCGGTTTATGTCCTTGCGCCGTGAGTTCGCCCGTGGCCTCGATCAAATAACTGCTGACAGCCAGCTCCTCCAGGCGCGCACTGATACGGTCCACCGCATAACCAGCGGCAATGCTGTTGAAGTCCAGAGCAATCGCGGCATCCTTGCACAACTGCGTACCGTCGATGCGCAGATGATGATGACCAATGCGCTCACGCACTTGAGCGATTTGCGCAGCTGTTGGTACCTGCTCGCCACGCGACTGCGGACCAAAACCCCACAGATCTAACAGCGGCTCCAGAGTTAGATCAAAGGCGCCGTCACTCTCCTGCGATAGCTGTTCGCCAAAACGCACTAACTCCAACACTTGGGCAGGCATTACCTGGCAACTATTGGCTGGCAATGCATTGAACTTGCTAACCCAAGAGTCACTACGATAGGTCGACAACTGCTCATCAACCTCGGCCAAGATAGCCTCAGTCGCCGCTTTCGCTTCGCTCAAGGCTGGGCCCTTGCTGCCGCGCAGGTATTTAACCGAGTAAGTGCTGCCCATGGTCGGGCCGCCAAACTCCAGCACTTGCTCGCCGCAACCACTGAGTATCAGGGCGAGCAGTGCCAGGCTTAAGGCTTTAACCACCGAAGTCGTCCAGCAGAATATTGTCGCGTTCAACCCCTAGGTCCAAGAGCATTTTCACCACTGCAGCGTTCATCATCGGCGGGCCACACATGTAAAATTCACAGTCTTCCGGCGCCGGATGGTTCTTCAAGTAGTTCTCTAGCAAGACATTATGAATAAAGCCCTTAAGGCCGGTCCAGTGGTCTTCTGGCTGCGGGTCGGACAAGGCCAGGTGCCACTCAAAGTTGGGATTATCGGCCTGCAGCTGGTCGTACTCTTCGACATAAAACGCTTCACGCGCCGAACGTGCGCCATACCAAAAACTGATCTTGCGCTTAGAGCCCAGACGTTTGAGCTGATCGAAAATATGCGAGCGCATCGGTGCCATGCCAGCACCACCACCGATATAAATCATCTCGGCTTCGGTGTCCTTGGCGAAGAACTCACCAAAGGGTCCGTATACGGTAACCTTGTCGCCAGGTTTCAAACTAAACGCCCAAGATGACATCTGCCCCGCAGGCAAATGATCTTTGCCCGGCGGCGGTGAGGCGATACGGATGTTGAATTTAACTAGGCCTTTCTCATCCGGGTAGTTGGCCATTGAATAGGCGCGAATGACCGTCTCTTCAACCTTGGACACATACTTCCATTGGTTGAACTTATCCCAGTCGCCGCGATATTCCGGCTGGATATCGAAGTCTTGGTATTTCACTTCGTGAGGTGGGCATTCCAACTGCACATAGCCGCCAGCGCGAAAATCTACACTTTCGCCCTCTGGCAGACGCAACGTCAGCTCTTTAATGAAAGTGGCCACGTTTGGATTAGACACCACCGTGCACTCCCATTTCTTCACACCGAACACTTCTTCCGGCACTTCGATGTGCATATCTTGCTTAACCGGCGTTTGGCAAGACAGACGCCAGCCTTCACGGGCCTGCCGGCGGGTGAAGTTAGGCTCTTCGGTGGCGAGCATTTCGCCACCGCCCGACTCAACAATGCACTTGCACTGCGCACAGGTACCACCGCCGCCACAGGCCGAAGATAAGAACACATTGTTGGCGGCCAGGGTTTGCAGCAATTTGCCCCCCGCCGGCACGGTCAGGGTGCGTTCGCCGTTAATCACAATGTTCACGTCACCACTGGAAACCAGCTTGGCGCGCGCGGCCAGGATGATCAGCACCAGCGTCAGCACGATGCCGGTGAACATGCCTATAGCTAGGAAAATCTCGAAATTCAGCATGCCATTCCCTTACAACTGGACGCCGGAGAAGGACATGAAGCCCAACGACATCAAACCAATAGTGATGAAGGTAATACCCAACCCCTGCAACCCTTCAGGTACATCGCTGTACTTAAGCTTCTCGCGAATACCGGCCAACAAGGCAATCGCCAAAGCCCAAGAAAAGCCTGAACCTAGGCCGTAAACCACGCTCTCACTGAGGTTGTAGTCGCGTTCCACCATAAACAAAGTGCCGCCCATAATGGCGCAGTTCACGGTAATCAGCGGCAAGAACACGCCCAACGCGTTGTACAGCGAGGGCACGTATTTATCCAACAGCATCTCAAGGATTTGCACGATAGCGGCGATAACGCCGATGTAGCTGAGCAAACCCAAGAACGACAGATCAACCTCAGGCAAGCCCGCCCAGCTCAACGCACCTTCTTTGAGCAGATAGGTATAAAGCAGATTGTTGGCCGGTACCGTAATGACCTGCACCACCACCACGGCGATACCCAAACCGATAGCCGTCTCGACCTTCTTGGAGATGGCAATGAAGGTGCACATGCCCAAGAAGAAGGCCAGAGCCATGTTCTCAACGAACACCGCCTTGGCGAATAAACTGACGTAATGCTCCATCAGTAAGCCTCCTTATCCGACACTTGGGGCGCCATACGAAATGACGGTGCTTCCTTTTGCTCGGTTTTCCAACTGCGCAAAGCCCAGATAAACAGACCAATCAGGAAAAATGCCGAAGGCGGCAGTAATAGCAGCCCGTTAGGCTGATACCAGCCACCGTCATTGACCGTCGGCAGAATGGTGTAGCCGAGCAACTTGCCGGCACCGAACAACTCACGAACGATGCCCAGCGCCACCAGCATGGCGCTGTAACCCAAGCCGTTGCCGATACCGTCGAAAAACGACAGCACCGGCGGGTTGGCCATGGCAAAAGCCTCAGCACGGCCCATCACAATGCAGTTGGTGATGATCAAACCGATGAATACCGATAACTGCTTGGACAGGCTATAGGCAAAGGCCTTGAGCACCTGATCCACCACAATTACCAGCGAGGCAATAATCACCATCTGCACGATCATGCGGATACTGTTGGGGATCTGACTGCGGATCATCGAGATAAACAGGTTAGAGAAACCCGTCACCAGTGTCAGCGCCGCCGACATCACCAATGCTGTTTTCAGATTGGAGGTTACCGCCAGAGCCGAACAGATCCCGAGAATCTGCAAGCCAATCGGGTTGTTGTGGAAGATTGGATTAAGCAGAACTTCCTTAATACTAGGCTGAGCCATGATCAAGCCTCCCCTTTGTGCATATTGGCGAGGAGCGGGGCGAAACCGTTCTCACCGAGCCAGAAATGCAACAGGTTGTTCACCCCGTTGCTGGTCAAGGTTGCGCCGGCCAGCGCATCAACTTGATGCTCGGCCTTCGGGTTTTGTGGATCGACACCACCCTTGATGATGTCTATAGCCAGATCACCGCTTTCATCGAACAGGGTCTTGCCCTGCCACTGGCCTCTCCACAGTGGATTGTCGACTTCCCCACCCAGCCCTGGCGTTTCCGCGTGCTGATAGAAGCCGAAACCGACCACGGTATTGAGGTCGCCCTTGAGTGCAATAAAGCCATGCAGGGTCGACCACAGGCCATAGCCGCGTACGGGCAGAATCAAGGTGTCCAACTTGCCGGCTGTTTCCACCATATAGACCGTGGTAAACCGCTCAAGGCGTTTGATCGAGGCAATATCCTCATCGGCCGGAAGCACATCGGACAGAGCAGGATCTTTCGACGATTTTAACGGGTCGAACGTGGCGGGATTTTGCGCATCGCTAAATGTACCGGCTTGCAGGTCCACCACCTTGGCAGTGATCCGCTCGGCATAGATCGACTGGATCTGCTTAGCCGACATGCCCGGCTCGCCCAGCCCGGCAATCGCCAGAATGCTGCGTTGTTTGTCCAGCAGGCGGTTTTCGATTTGCATCGGGCGCAGCGCAATAGCTGCACCGGCAACAAATACCGAGCACACCAAGCACACCAGAACGGCCACCGTGAGTGTGCGCAGGGTAGATTCTTGATTAGCCATTACGCGCGACCCTCCGCTTGATGTTGGCCTGAACAACAAAGTGATCGATCAGTGGGGCACACAGGTTGGCAAACAGAATCGCCAGCATCATGCCTTCCGGGAACGCCGGATTAACCACCCGAATCAAGACCACCATAACGCCGATCAGCGCACCGAAAATCCACTTACCGGTGTTGGTCATCGAAGCCGACACCGGATCAGTAGCCATAAAGATCATGCCGAAGGCAAAGCCGCCGACCACCAAATGCCAGTACCACGACATGGCGAACATCGGGTTGGTTGCCGAACCGATACCGTTAAACAAATAACTCATGGCCACCATGCCCAACATCACCCCACTGACAATCCGCCAGGAGGCAATTTTAGTCAGCAACAACACGGCGCCGCCGATGAAAATGGCCAGAACACTGGTTTCACCCATGGAGCCTTGCTCCACACCCACAAAGGCCTGCCACCAGGTCAAACCGTTGGCCATCACCTGTTCGATACCGTCGCCGGCGGCAACGCTCAACGCGGTAGCACCGGCAAAACCGTCAACAGCCGTCCATACCGCATCGCCACTGAGCTGCGCCGGGTAGGCGAAAAACAGAAAAGCGCGACCGACTAAAGCTGGGTTAAGGAAGTTCTTACCGGTACCGCCAAATACTTCTTTGCCGACCACTACACCGAAGCTGATACCCAATGCCACCTGCCAGAGCGGAATGCTCGGCGGCAGAATCAGGGCAAACAACACCGAGGTAACGAAGAAACCTTCATTGACTTCATGCTTGCGGATCGAGGCAAACAACACCTCCCAAAAGCCACCCACGATGAACGTTACCGCATACACCGGGAGGAAATACGTAGCGCCCTGGATCAGGTTATCCCACAGGCTTAAGGGGTCAAAACCCGCCAGCGAGCTGATCAGGGTAAAGCGCCAACCCTCCTGCACTGCCAGCAATTCGGGCTGTACCGCAAATACGCTATTCGCCTGATAACCGATGTTCCACATGCCGAATAACAACGCCGGCATCACGCAGAACCACACCGTCATCATCATGCGTTTGAGGTCAATACCGTCGCGCACGTGGGCGGTGGTTTTGGTCACGCTGCTTGGGCGATAGAAGAAGGTGTCGGCGGCTTCGTAGAGTGCATACCACTTCTCGAAGCGCCCGCCTTTTTCAAAATTATGTTCGATTTTGTCGAGGAACTTACGCAGGCCCATCTCAGCCCTCCTTCTCTATGCGAGTCAGGTTGTCCCGCAGGATCGGCCCGTATTCATATTTACCCGCACACACATAGGTACACAGGGCTAAGTCTTCTTCGTCCAACTCCAAGCAGCCGAGCTTTTGCGCCATTTCGGTATCACCGACGATTAAATAACGCAGCAACTGGGTAGGCAGAATGTCCAGCGGCATCACTTGTTCGTAATTACCCACCGGCACCATGGCACGTGGGCTGCCATTGGTGCTGGTATCAAACGCAAAGCGTTTGGCGGCCTGTAATTTGGAAACGAAAATATTCAATACCGAGTGTTTGTTCACCCCGGCCCGTAAATAGTGCAGCAGTTCGCGCTCGTCACCTTCATGCAGGCACGAGACCTGCTGGTGATAACGACCCAAATAGGCTAATGGGCCACGGGCCGTGCGGCCACCGAGCACTGAGCCGGAAATCACCCGATTAAAACCGGCCTGCAGCTCGTTACTGGTCAGCTCATCCAGGCTGGCACCCAGCTGCGTGCGCAACAACCGTGGCTGGTTAACCACCGGGCCGGCCAAGGCCACTACGCGCTCCACCCACAAGTGCCCGGTGGTAAACAACTTACCGATGGCGATTACGTCTTGATAGCCGATCTGCCAGGCACTTTTACTCGCGCTTACTGGATCGAGAAAATGCATATGGGTGCCGGGCAAACCGGCTGGATGCGGGCCACTAAACGCGGCTACTTGCACGCCAGGCAACTCTTCGCCCGGCAGGCTGACACCGGCAGCCTTGCACAGAAAAACTTTGGCCAAGCGCGTTAACACCTGCACGCCACTGGCAAAATCGGCGGCCTGCTCGGCAATCACCAAGGTAGGCTCAGCTGCCAGCGGCTGGGTATCAATCGCGGTGACGAAGATCGAGCTCGGCACCGCATCAATGGCCGGCACCTTGCTATACGGGCGAGAACGCAGCGCAGTCCACAAACCGGAGCTAAGTAGGTTGTCGCGCACCGCTTGTGGGTCGAGATTGGCCAACTGCTCGCGCGGGTAATGGACAAACTCAACGGCTGCATCATCCGCGCCGCCCAGTTCAATCACTACCGACTGCAACACCCTCTGCGCGCCACGATTAATCGCACTGACCATTCCGGCTGCTGGCGCGGTAAACACCACGCCTGGAGTGTTCTTATCAACAAACAACACCTGACCCAGCTTGACCTGATCGCCCACCTGCACGCTCATACTCGGCTTCAAACCATGATAATCACAGCCCAATACCGCCACGGTGCGAGGTGTTCGCGCGGCGTCTATCTGCTGCAATGGACGGCCTGCAATGGGCAGATCCAGCCCAGTTTTGATCTTGATCATTGATAACCCCACGTACTGCAACCAGTGCATTTACATAATTTTCGCACTGCAGAATGCCAAAAAAGCGCCGTGCATAATAAGCATTATTAATAATGCATCAGTAGCGGCTAGGCTTTTGATTATAAAGACACTCGCCCAAGCATGCCCACCTGCAAGCGACTAGTTCATTCAAGCATTCGTAACATCACGCGACAGAATCCAATTGAACCCCCAAGCACGGATGCGACTCCTCAGTAGAGCCGCGAGTCACAAGCCGCCTACTGTTACGCGGTCAAACCTGACTGGCCAGTAGCTTCGAGCGCATAGCGCGATTCTTCAGCCAATAACACAGACCAATAAAAGCCAGCCAAAACGGAATCGCATACACCGACAAGCTGATCCCCGGAATCAACAGCATCACGCCAAGAATCAGCGCAACAAAAGCCAAGCATAGATAGTTACTGTAGGGGTACCACAGCGACTTAAAGTGCGGCTCGATACCGCGCCGGTTCAAGCTTTGCCGAAATTTTAAGTGCGACAGGCTGATCATCGCCCAGTTGATTACCAACGCAGAAACCACCAAGGCCATCAGCATCTCCAACGCCTTTTGCGGCGCTAGGTAATTGACCAGCACACACAGCAGAGTAATTAACGCCGACACGCCAATGGCCAGTACCGGCACGCCGCGCCGATTCACCTTGAGAAACGCCTTAGGAGCATCGCCCTGCTCCGCCAGACCAAACAACATGCGGCTGTTGCAATACACGCCACTGTTGTAGACCGACAGCGCGGCAGTCAACACCACAAAATTGAGCAGGTTGGCGGCAGTGTCGCTGCCGATTAAGGAAAAAATCTGCACAAAGGGGCTGCTGCTGTAAGGGTCGCCTGCCGCATTTAGGGTTTCCAGCAGCTTGTCCCAGGGGTAGAGCATCAGCAGCACGCTTAATGCGCCGATATAGAAAATCAGAATCCGCCAAATCACCTGATTAATCGCCTTAGGGATGACCTTTCTCGGCTCGGCGGCTTCTGCTGCGGTAATCCCCACCAGCTCTAGGCCACCAAACGAAAACATGATGATCGCCAGCACCATGACCAAGCCTTGCAGGCCGTTGGGGAAGAAACCACCATGGCTCCACAAGTTGCTGACCGCCGCCTGCTCGCCGCCCTGACCGCTGAACAAGAGAAATAGCCCGAGCAAAATCATGCCGATAATGGCCACCACTTTGATCAGCGCAAACCAGAACTCAGTTTCACCGAAGACCTTAACGCTGGTCAGATTCAGTAAATTAATGGCCACAAAGAACACCGCAGCGGACACCCACGCAGGAATTTCCGGCCACCAAAATTGCACATACTTGCCCACCGCTGTGAGCTCAGCCATGCCCACCAGCACATACAACACCCAATAGTTCCAGCCGGACAAAAAGCCCGCATAACCACCAAAATACTTGTGGGCAAAGTGACTGAACGAGCCGGCCACGGGTTCCTCGACGATCATCTCGCCGAGCTGACGCATGATCAAAAAGGCCATAAAGCCTGCAATCGCGTAACCGAGAATCATCGACGGCCCGGCGGATTTCAGTACCCCGGCAGAGCCAAGAAACAAGCCACTACCGATGGCGCCACCTAAGGCAATCAGCTGGATATGCCGGTTTTGCAGGCCTCGTTTCAATTCACCGGTGTGTAGCGGCTGACTCATGGTGACTGCCTCATCGCGGCGACGCGCTTGGCGTCGGCGTAGTGATCAACCTCTGCGCGGGATCACCGCTAGAGACTGCATTAACGAAAAGCGGCAGCCGCAGCTGCCGAATATTTGACTTATCGAACAGTTTAACGCGAGCCGGCAACCGGGGGGAACTCCACAAGACGCCCTGCCGCGCCAGCCCGCAGCAAGGGCCGTGGTGTTCAGCACATCGCGCGCACAGCCAAAGGTCTAAAGTGCTCAAGCCATGGCTAGCGGCGAACTGACGGGAATTAAAGAACTCGATGCGGGTTACTGCTTATCTTTAGCGCTTTGTTCACCGTCAGCCTGCGGCTGTCGCGTATACAGCGGATTACCACAACGATTACAGAAGCCGGCATGCGCCTCATGATTGTCTTT
>JBBKVZ010000098.1:0-18253 GCA_037968715.1 Pseudomonas sp. | reverse complement strand
TGAGGATGAATAAGTCGGCAAACTCCAGCGCATCGACGCCGGCCAGTTCACTGCGTTCGATAAGCAGGAAGCCGGCGATAAAGCCATCGAGCAGAATCAGTTGCGCACTCCAGTCGGGGCGCTGCCAGTACAGGGCCAAATGCGGCTCATGCAGATAAAAACGTCCGTCAATTTCCACATCCTCTTGCTCCCAGTCCGACGACTCGTAAGCGTAGAACTGGTAAAGATTGCGGATCAACGGTAACTGATCGGCAGTGGTGGGCAGGAGCTGAAGGGGCATAAATGACTCGGCGCGGGCAAGGGTAAACAGCCGCGCAGTATACCCAGCGCACTGCCGCAGCTGAGCGAGCAAGTGCGCTATCGGTAAGCAAGCCTTGGCGGTTAGCGCAGCTCAGCGAGAATTTGGTAGGAGCGCAGGCGGTCGGCGAAATCGTACATATCGCCAGTAAAAATCAACTCATCAGCCTGGGTTTGCTCGAGAAGCAGCTCAAGTTTGCCGCGAATCTTCTGTGCGCCGCCGATCATCGCCAACCCTAAAAACTCCCCCACGGCCTGACGTTCATGGGCCATCCACAGGCCGTCCATGCTTGCCACCGGTGGTTTTTGCAACAAGCTCTCGCCACGCAGTAAAGACAGAATCCGTTGATAGGCGCTGGTGGCCAGATACTCGGCCTGCTCGTCGCTGTCGGCAGCGATCAGCGGCACACCGAGCATCACATAGGGCTTATCGAGAACCTTGGAGGGCTTGAAGTGGTTGCGATACACGCGAATCGCCTCGTGCATCAGGCGCGGTGCAAAATGCGAGGCAAAGGCATAGGGCAAGCCCTTCTCCCCCGCCAACTGCGCACTAAACAGGCTAGAACCGAGCAGCCACAAGGGCACTTCGGTGCCGCTGCCAGGTACGGCAATTACTCGCTGATCAGCCGTGCGCGGGCCGAGATAACGCTGTAGCTCTGCGACATCCGCCGGGAAGTCTTCGGCGCTGCCCGAGCGCTCGCGACGCAGTGCGCGGGCGGTGTAGGCATCGGCACCCGGCGCGCGGCCTAAGCCGAGATCAATCCGCCCCGGATACAAGCTTGCCAGGGTGCCGAACTGCTCGGCGATCACCAGCGGCGCATGGTTGGGCAGCATCACCCCGCCAGCTCCGAGGCGAATGCTCTGGGTGCCCGCCGCCAGATAACCGATCAGCACGGCGGTGGCCGAGCTGGCGATGCCGTCCATATTGTGGTGTTCGGCCACCCAGAAACGCGTGTAGCCGAGCTGCTCGACATGCTGAGCCAGCGCCAGCGAGTTGTGCAGCGCTTGTTGGGCGCCGCCATCGGCGCGAATCGGCGCGAGATCGAGGGTGGATATTTTGCATTGTGCGAGTAATGACATACGCCTGCTTACACTCCTGAGCTCACGCGATGCGCGGGCCAACTTAAAGGCTATGTACCCGTTACGTGTTGAGTGCAAAACGTAGGGTGGGCTTTAGCCCACCAAAGCTCTTACTCCGCGCTGGTGGGCTAAAGCCCACCCTACAAAATAGGGCCTGCAACACGTAACGGGTACATAGCCAACTTAAAGGTTGTTTAGCCGTTAACCGCGCCTGCCGGCGCGCACACGTTTAGCGCTGCGGTTTATGCTCAAGCTGGCGCGGCTCGTCGGCGCTGGGCAAGTGCGGCGTGGCGTGAAGGGTCAGCCACACCGCACGCAGAATATTGATTGCAGCCATGCTCAGGTGCTGCTCGGCCGCTTGCAGGGCCAACTCGGCGGCCTGGCGTTTCTCGGCGCTGCTCAGGTGCCCGGCTTTGCGGCCCATTTCATCGTCTACGCGGGCCAGCAGTGCGTGAATATCCTCTACGGCCTGGTCCGATGCGCTGCGCATGTCGGCCAGTAAACGGCCGGCCTCAGCAGGTGTCATGGCCAAGGCGCGCACACTGCGCAACGTTAGCCGGGCCGGCAGCGTAGCCAAACTAAAACCGCTGGAAAGTATTTTGCCGATCATGCCAATGACTCCTCTGTAACGTGCAAGTAAATCCGCAGTCCGTCGCGCTGTGCGCAAACCGCAGGGCCAAGCAGCGCCTCAAGGATACCCCCGGCAACCCGGCATCGCACGTTTTCACCCAGCAGGTTTAACCCGCCGCAGACCAAGCGCACCAATAGTGCGCAAGGCCGACCGCAAACGCCCGACGCGATACCCTCTGGGCCGCATGCGCACCCTTTGCGCAACCACTGACAAACTTATTAGTGATTAAAAACAATCACATAGCGCATATTTTTGAGAATGGCACAGTTTCTGCGTTGTAGCCCTTAGACAAGCCCGGTGACGCACTGTCTTGCTGCCGGGCTGTTTTTATCCACATAGGGGAAGTATCCATGGCCTATCTATTACCGTCTGAGTTCGTCACCAAAATGGTCGACGCCGGTGAATCAAAGGTTTTCATGTCCACCCGCGACACCTTAATCCGCGCCTTTATGGCCGGTGCCATCCTTGCCCTAGCCGCCGTTTTCGCCATTACCGTCGCGGTGCAAACCGGCTCGGCCTTGATTGGCGCCATTCTCTTTCCCGTTGGCTTTTGCATGCTCTACCTGATGGGCTTCGACCTGTTAACCGGAGTGTTTGTGCTAACGCCGCTGGCCTTGCTGGACAAACGTGCCGGCGTCACCGTGAAAGGTGTGTTGCGCAACTGGGGCCTAGTGTTTCTCGGCAACTTCGCCGGGGCGCTGACGGTGGCCTTTATGATGGCCTTTGTCTTTACCTATGGTTTCTCCACCGACCCAGGCGCCGTGGGAGCGAAGATCGCCGGCATCGGCGAATCCCGCACCTTGGGCTACGAGCAATATGGTTTGGCCGGCTGGCTGACGATTTTCCTGCGCGGCGTACTGTGCAACTGGATGGTCTCGATGGGCGTGGTCGGCGCCATGATCTCCACCACGGTCAGCGGTAAAGTTATCGCCATGTGGATGCCGATCATGCTGTTCTTCGCCATGGGCTTTGAACACTCGGTGGTTAACATGTTCCTGTTTCCCTCGGCGATGATCATGGGCGGCAACTTCTCGATCAGCGATTACATGCTCTGGAATGAAATCCCTACGGCATTGGGCAACTTGGTGGGCGGTTTGGCCTTTACTGGCCTGACGCTGTACAGCACCCACATCAAGACCGCGCCTAAACGCAACTTCATCTAACTCGCCACTCACCCGACAAGTGCCTCAGCACGCAAAGTGCTGAGGCTTTAGGGCCGCCATGTCCAGCGCACTCACAGTATCGGTCGGACAGTACTCGGACCAAGGCCGCAAGGAGTCCAATCAGGACTTCCACGGCGTTTGCATCCCCGATGAGCCGCAACTGAGCAGCAAAGGCATTGCCATTGCCTTGGCCGACGGCATCAGCAGCAGCGCCGTCAGTCATGTGGCCAGCCAAACGGCCGTAAGCAGTTTTTTGCAGGACTATTTCTGCACCGCCGAAACCTGGTCGGTGAAACAGTCGGCGCATCGGGTGCTGCGCGCCAGCAACTCTTGGCTGTACGCACAAACTCGCCAAAGCCAACACCGTTACGACCAAGACAAGGGCTACGTGTGCACCTTCAGCGCGATGGTGATTAAGTCGACCACGGCGCATCTTTTTCATATCGGCGACACGCGCATATACCGCCTGCGCGCCGGTCATCTGCAACAACTCACCGAAGACCATCGGCTGTGGCTGGCCCAAGACAAGAGCTACCTGAGCCGCGCCATGGGTATCAACCAACAACTGGACATCGACTACCAAGCCATGTCCGTGAAAGTCGGCGATATCTTTCTACTGGCCAGTGACGGCGCCTATGAGCCGCTGTCGGCGCAGCAGTTGCTCGAAGCCCTTAGCAGCCACAGCAGCGACCTGGATGCCACGGCCAAGCAAATCGTCGAGCTGGCCTATGCACAGGGCAGCACCGACAACCTGACCGTACAGGTGCTGCGCATCGACACGCTGCCCAACCAAGATGCCGGCGAGCGTCATCAACAACTGACCAGCCTGCCCTTTGCCCCGCCACTAGAGGCGCGGATGCTGTTTGATGGTTATCGGATTATTCGCCAACTGCATGCCAGTAGCCGCAGCCACGCGTTTTTGGCCATCGACACGCTAAGCGGCGAGCAGGTGGTGATCAAAACGCCGGCAACCGAGCAACGCAACGATCCGGCCAGCCTAGAGCGCTTTCTGCTTGAAGAGTGGATAGCGCGGCGGATCAATAACGCCCACGTCCTCAAGCCCTGCGCGGTAACTCGGCAACGGCAGTTTCAGTACACCGCCATGGAGTTTATTGACGGGCAAACCCTGACGCAGTGGATGCGTGACCATCCGCGCCCGGAGCTGAACAGCGTGCGCAGTATCGTCAGCCAACTGGCCAGAGGCCTGCAGGCCTTTCACCGCTTAGAAATGCTCCACCAAGACCTGCGCCCGGAAAACATCATGATCGACGCCAGCGGCACGGTGAAAATCATCGATTTCGGCTCAACCCAGGTCGCCGGTCTGCTGGAGATGAACAACAGCCAGGCGCCCCAAGAGATTCTCGGCACCGAGCAATATGCCGCGCCAGAGTATTTCTTGGGCGACAACGGCAGCCCGCGCTCAGACATGTTCTCCCTCGGGGTGATTACCTATCAGCTAATCACCGGCGAGCTGCCCTATGGCACACGGGTGTCTCGTGCCCGCACCCCCGCCGCTCAGCGCCAGTTGCACTATGTCTCGGCGCGCCGTGCTGAGCGGGCGATTCCGGCATGGTTGGATGAAGCCATCGGCAAAGCCGTGCACCCCGACCCGTACCAGCGTTACGCCGAACTGTCTGAGTTTATCTACGACCTGCACCAGCCCAATCAGGCTTTTCTGCGCAAGCACCGCCCACCGCTGCTGGAGCGCAATCCGCTGGTATTTTGGCAGGTGGTGTCGCTGCTGCTCAGCGTGGCCCTGATCGTGGCCCTCAACCACTGAGTTGTTTTGCTCTTATTGCTGAACGCTGTAACCCACTAAGTAACTGCTAGGAGATAGCCATGACACGCGATGAAGTTACCCAACTGATTCTCACCAGTAAACGCCGCGAGCAGATCAAATGGTCGCAACTGGCCAGCGCCACCGGGCAAAGCAAGGAGTGGAGCACCGCAGCCCTAATGGGCCAAATGAGCCTGAACAACGAGCAAGCTAACGCGGTCGGCAGCCTGCTCAACCTGCCAGCAGAAGCCATCGACATGCTGCAAGTACCACCGTACAAAGGCTCGCTGCCCACGGCAGTGCCCACTGACCCGCTTATTTACCGCTTTTATGAATTGGTCAGCGTCTATGGCAGCAGCATCAAAGAATTAATTCACGAGGAGTTTGGTGACGGCATCATGAGCGCCATCGACTTTTCCATGGACATCCAACGCGAGCCCGACCCCAAAGGCGACCGAGTGCGGATTGTTATGAGCGGCAAATTTCTGCCCTATAAAATGTACTAGCGCCTGAATACGCTGGGGCGCAGATCGCGCAATTGCACAGCAGGCCGTAAGTCGCCCGACGTTTAAATAAGCGCGCAAGTACGCTAGGCTTTGCGCCTTATTTAAAAGGAGTCTCCCTCATGGCTAAAGCCACTGCCCGTCACATCCTGGTTGCCAGCGAAGCTAAGTGCAACGAACTGAAAGCCGCCATCGAAGGCGGTGCGGACTTCGCCCAAGTGGCCAAGGACAACTCCACCTGCCCGTCCAGCCGTGACGGCGGCAGCCTCGGCTCGTTCGGCCCAGGCCAAATGGTTAAAGAGTTCGACACCGTGGTGTTCAGCGCACCCATCAACGTGGTGCAAGGCCCAGTGAAAACCCAGTTTGGTTTTCACCTGCTGGAAGTAACCAGCCGCCAAGACTAATTGGCCGCCGCCACGCCTTGCGTGAGCGGCACCATAGTCTGCGTCAGGTTAAATCTGGCGCACAAAAAAGCCGCAGTGGGCCTTGCCATCTGCGGCTTTTTTTAAGCGCGCTTTTATGCGCTACGTGCTTGCTCGTCGGCGAGGAAATCCTCCTCCAACAGAGCATCCTGACTGGCGGTAGACTCAACCTCGCCCTCAAGTAATGGGGTTTGCGCACGCTTGTTGCGCTGCTTGCCGAACTGATGACTCAACGCATGAATTAGCTTTTCAATAGCACCGTCTACGGCGTATTCCACCGACTCGGCTTTGTGTGTCACGGAAATTGGCTGCTGGCCTTTTGGCCGTGCCTCAATTTGGCAACGCTTGTCGTTAGCGCCAGCCTTGGCGCCGTTTTCGTCGCTTAGGTGAACAACCACACGAGTCAGGTCCTCTTCGAACCGATCAATTTTACTGGTGATGTTGTCACTTACCCACTCAACGAGACGGGCACTGCCTTCGATATGGTTATCGCTATGAACTTGGATTTGCATAAGCGTTCCTTCTTCAATTTTTTACGAAAAGCATCGCGTCTTGATACGACAATTTCAGCCTACGCCATTCGGCAACAATATGCGTAGCGACTTCAGCATTTTGTTGCAAACCGAAACACTCTGGCTGATTTGCATCAATAGTTGCTCGGGTATTAGCAGCGCGCTGTCGCCTCTGCCGACGCGCAGCACAACCCTGCAAAAACCAAGCTCGCTGCCGTACGATGGCATGGCCTACGCGGCAACCTGCACTGGCTGCCCGACTAACCCTGAACAGTTAACAGGCGAGCGGCATGACGACCTCAGCGCTTCAACTCAGCTCATAAAGTACCGACTAGCACTCACGCACAGGGCTGCAATGCGGCGATTGAGCAGCGCCAAAACGCGGTTAAACGGTTAGAATTAGCGGCTGCCATGCACACCAGCCTGGCGTACACAGGGATGTTGTTTCTCAGGAGTTACACCGTGCACAAATTGATTACTCTGGCCGCCTGTTTACTGCTGGGTGCCTGCGCCACTGCGCCAGCCCCACAGGCGGACAATAACCCCATCGCAACCACCACGCTGGAGGCCATTCACAACACGCAAGCTATACCCATGCCCGTAGATGCAGGCCTTCTGGCGCAGAGTTGGCCGATCAGCGCCAACGAGCCGCGGATGAGCTTTGGCACCTCAGTGTCCAATTACCGAGTGTTTTCGCTGGAGCTGATAAAAGGCGAAAACTACTCGCTGAGCGTCAACTCACTGTGTAACGAGCCGTGCGAGGGTTTCAATAAACTGGCGGTTAAACCGCGCGCCCTGCTGCTAGATAGCAACGGTGCAGTCATCGCCAAAAAGCCTTCCAGCGCCTCGACGGTACTCGGGCAAATCACCCTCAGCTGGGATGGCCAGGCACCGGAAACCGGCACTTACTACCTGCTAGTGGCAGCCGACAACGACGACACTGGCCGCACCATGGTGATTGACGACAGCTGGCTGAATAATTCGCCACTGATGTCGGTGAATGTCGGCATGAACAGCTCTCCATTCGGCAAGATTCGCGCCTACGCCAAACCCGGTAAAAAATAATTTCAGCAGCGTCGAGTGCTCCGCTAAACAGCCAGCACTGGCGCTCTCTTCGCCCTCGCGAGGCAATTAGCAAAAGCGCAGAAAACAGCACACTGTTTTCTGCGCCATCTCTCCATCACCTTCTGGAGCGCCTGTGACCCCGGTTATTTCGATCCAACAACTGAGCAAAACCTACGCCAGTGGCCAGCCGGCCTTGCGCAATATCAATTTGGATATCCGTAAAGGCGAAATCTTTGCCCTGCTCGGCCCCAATGGCGCGGGTAAAACCACCCTGATCAGCATTGTCTGCGGCATCGTTAACCCGGGCAGCGGCACGGTACTGGTGGGTGGCCACGACATCGTCAACGATTACCGCGCCTCCCGTGGGCAGATCGGTCTGGTGCCGCAAGAGCTGTTCAACGATGTGTTTGAAACCGTTTGGGCGACCCTCAAGTTCAGCCGTGGGTTGTTCGGCAAGGCGCCTAACCCTGCGTATCTGGAGCAGGTGCTGCGCGACTTGTCGCTGTGGGACAAAAAGGACGCGAAGATTTTTGAATTATCCGGTGGCATGAAGCGCCGGGTGATGATCGCCAAGGCGCTGTCTCACGAGCCAGCGATCTTGTTTCTCGATGAGCCCACCGCTGGGGTCGACGTCGAGTTGCGCCGTGATATGTGGGCTATGGTGCGGCGCCTGCGCGAGCGCGGGGTGACCATCATTCTGACCACCCACTACATCGAAGAGGCCGAAGAAATGGCCGACCGCATTGGGGTGATCAGCAAGGGCGAGATCATTCTGGTCGAAGACAAAAGCGTACTGATGCAACGCCTGGGTAAAAAGCAGCTGAGCCTGCAACTCAAGCAACCGTTGAGCGCGATTCCAGCCGCGCTGGCCGCCTACGCCTTGGAATTAACGGATGACGGCCATCAGCTGGTGTTTCATTTTGATGCCCAGCGCGAACACACCGGAATTGCCGAGCTACTGGCCGACTTAGCCACGCATGGCGTCGAGTTTAAAGATTTGCAGTCCAGCGAAAGCTCACTGGAAGATATTTTCATCAACCTGCTCAGGAGCCGCGCATGAATTTCTACGCGATCCGCGCTATCTATCTATTTGAGCTGGCGCGCACTTGGCGCACGCTGCTGCAAAGCATCGCCACCCCGGTAATTTCCACCTCGCTATATTTCGTGGTGTTTGGTTCGGCCATCGGTTCAAGCATGACCGAGGTGCAGGGCATCAGTTACGGCGCCTTTATCGTGCCGGGCCTGATCATGCTGGCGATGCTCACCGAGAGTATTTCCAACGCTGCCTTTGGCATCTATATGCCGCGTTATTCCGGGACTATTTATGAGGTGCTATCGGCACCCATTTCGCCGCTGGAAATTGTCGTTGGTTATGTCGGCGCGGCGGCCACCAAGTCGATAATCCTCGGTTTGGTGATATTGCTCACCGCACGGTTGTTTGTCAGCTTTGAAGTCAGCCACCCGCTGTGGATGCTGCTGATCATGGCGCTCACTGCTGTGACCTTCAGCCTGTTCGGTTTTATCGTCGGCATTTGGGCCGATGGCTGGGAAAAGCTACAGGTGGTGCCCGCTTTGATCGTCACGCCGCTGGCGTTTCTCGGTGGCAGCTTTTACTCCATCAGCATGTTGCCACCGCTGTGGCAGACCATCACATTGTTTAATCCGGTGGTGTACTTAATCAATGCCTTCCGCTGGAGCTTCTATGGCATTGCCGATGTGCATGTGGGCATGAGCCTAGGCATGATCGCCGGCTTTTTGCTGGTGTGCCTGATCATCGTCAGCTGGATGTTTCGCACCGGTTACCGACTGAAGAACTAGCGAAGACTGGGTAGGATTTGCTGGAGCGCAGCGATACCCATCATTGGCTTTGAATACTCGATGGGTATCGCAAGTTCAACCCATCCTACGGTTCTGCAGACAAACAAAAACGCCCCGACACTGCTGCCGGGGCGTTTTTATATGCGGGTTTAAATCAGCTGCGGATCAGGTGATCGAAGGCGCTCAAGGCCGCTTTGGCGCCCTCACCGACGGCAATCACAATCTGCTTGTAGGGCACTGTGGTCACATCACCAGCAGCAAACACGCCAGGGATATTGGTGCTGCCCTTGGCGTCGACGATGATCTCGCCACGCGGTGACAACTCCACTACGCCTTTCAACCAATCGCTGTTCGGCAACAAACCGATCTGCACGAAGATACCTTCCAGCTCGACGGTATGCAGCTGTTCAGTGCTGCGGTCTTGGTACACCAGCGAGCTGACTTTTTGCCCATCGCCAAGCACTTCGGTGGTCAAAGCACTCTTAATAATGGTCACATTGCTCAGGCTATTGAGCTTTTTCTGCAACACCGCATCAGCGCGTAACTGACTGTCGAACTCGATCAAGGTGACGTGGGCCACGATGCCGGCCAGATCAATCGCCGCTTCCACACCGGAGTTACCACCACCGATCACCGCCACACGTTTGCCCTTGAACAGCGGCCCGTCGCAGTGCGGGCAGTAAGCCACGCCTTTGCCTCGGTATTGCTGCTCACCGGGTACATTCATTTCTCTCCAACGTGCGCCGGTAGAAAGAATCAGGGTTTTGGCTTGCAAGCTAGCGCCGTTTTCGAACTGAATCTCATGCAAGCCGCCCACACTGCTCGCCGGAATCAACGCGCTGGCGCGCTGCAAGTTCATGATGTCGACTTGGTATTCTTTGACGTGTTCTTCCAGAGCGCGGGCCAGTTTCGGCCCGTCGGTTTCCTGCACCGAAATAAAGTTCTCGATGGCCATGGTGTCGAGCACCTGACCGCCAAACCGCTCGGCAGCCACGCCAGTACGAATACCTTTACGGGCAGCGTAAATAGCCGCTGCGGCGCCGGCCGGACCACCACCAATCACCAATACGTCGAAGGCGTCCTTGGCATTCAGTTTCTCGGCGTCACGGGCCGAGGCGCCGGTGTCGATCATGCCGAGAATCTGCTCAACATCCATGCGGCCCTGACCAAACAATTCGCCATTCAGGTAGATGCTCGGCACCGACATAATCTGCCGCGACTCGACCTCAGCCTGGAACAAGGCACCGTCGATAGCCACGTGACGGATATTCGGGTTAAGCACGGCCATCAAGTTCAGTGCCTGGACTACATCCGGGCAATTCTGGCAGGAGAGCGAGAAGTAAGTTTCAAAATTGAACTCGCCTTCAACCTGTTTGATCTGCTCAAGCACATCCGCCGCCAGCTTGGACGGATGACCGCCCACCTGCAGCAGGGCGAGCACCAAAGAGGTGAATTCGTGCCCCATTGGAATACCCGCGAAACGCAAGCTGATATTGCCATTCGGGCGATTAAGACTGAACGATGGCCGGCGACTGTCCTGACCATCGGTGCTCAAGCTGATTTTATCGCTCAAGCTAACGATATCGTTGAGCATGCCCAGCAGCTCTTGAGATTTTGCCCCGTCATCGAGGGAGGCAACGATCTCGAACGGCTGGGTGACCTTTTCAAGGTAGGCCTTCAACTGGGCTTTAAGCGTGGCGTCCAACATGGCGGTGATTCCTTTTCCTAAATTTTGATAAGCAAACGCCCGAGCGGATCACGCCCGGGCGTTTGGGCGCCGTTAAGAACCGGGTAAAGTTCTCGTCGGCGAAAAATACTGTGCCGAGCTACGAGTAGTAACGCTGCAGCGCGGCAAGCACTTTTAGATTTTACCGACCAGATCAAGGGACGGAGCCAAAGTGGCTTCGCCTTCTTTCCACTTAGCCGGGCACACTTCACCTGGGTGAGCGGCTACATACTGAGCAGCTTTAACTTTGCGCAGCAGCTCGGAAGCATCACGACCCACACCGCCAGCATTGATTTCGACGATCTGCACTTTGCCCTGCGGATCGATCACGAAAGTGCCACGGTCAGCCATACCGGCCGACTCAATCAACACATCAAAATTGCGCGAGATAGCGTGGGTTGGGTCACCGATCAGCGGGTACTGGATCTTGCCGATGGTGTCCGAGGTGTCGTGCCATGCTTTGTGAGTGAAGTGGGTGTCGGTGGACACGCCGTAGATCTCCACGCCCATTTTCTGGAACTCAGCGTAGTTATCAGCCAGGTCGCCCAGTTCGGTTGGGCATACGAAGGTGAAGTCGGCTGGGTAGAAAAACACGACTGACCATTGACCTTTGAGGCTAGCTTCGCTGACTTCAATGAACTTGCCCTGGTGAAAAGCAGTGGCGTTGAATGGCTTAACTTCAGTATTGATAATCGACATGGGTGCTTCCTCGTGGGGGTAATAAGTAGTTGACGAGGAAGATAATAGAGCCGGCGCATCGATAAAGCTTATTGATTAAGGCGATGGCTATCATTGAACAACTCAATGATAGCCAGCAACACGGGTCAGATCAGCGCATCATTGATGCGCAGCACCAGCTTGCCATTAACTTTATTACTCGCCAGCGTGGCAAAGGCTACATCCACGTCCTTGAGCGCAAAGCTTTGCTCTAACTGCGGCTTGAGTCGCCCTTCAGCAAACAGCGGCCATACGTATTGCAGCAAATCACGCAGCAAATCGGCCTTAAACAATTCATCACGATTACGCAGGGTTGAGCCCATCAGCTGCAAGCGCTTGCCCAGTAACAGACCAAGATCAAGCGAGGCTTCACGCCCGCCCATCAAGCCGATCAGCACCCAGCGTCCATCAAGCGCTAATAGCTGCAGATTCGCTTGGCTATAACTGGCGCCTACTGGGTCGAGCAGAACATCGAACGGGGCAAAATCGCGCAAGCCATCCAGCCCCTCGCTACGCACCACGCCGCCCTGAGCACCCAGCGCCTCGCAATAAGCCAGCCGTTCGGGCGAGCCGACACTCACCCAGCAAGGATTACCCAAGGCTTTGCACAATTGAATAGCCGCAGAGCCAACACCACTGGCCCCGGCATGCACCAGCACCTTCTCGCCAGGCCGCAGTGCAGCTAGCTGATACAAGTTCAGCCACGCCGTGGCGTATACCTCAGGCAACGCCGCGGCCTCAAGCAACGACAATCCCTCAGGCACGGGCAACGCGTGGCCAGCATCGACCACCACTTCTTCGGCCATGCCGCCGCCACTGAGCAACGCACAGACTCGATCGCCAACCTGCCAAGCACTGCCAGCGCCAACTTCAGTGACGATACCCGCGCACTCCAAGCCAAGAATATCGCTGGCCCCAGGCGGTGGCGGATATAACCCGGCACGCTGTAACAGGTCGGCGCGATTCAGCCCCGCAGCCGCAACTTGAATGCGAATTTGCCCGACATCACAGGTCGGCGCTGGCCGCTGTACCCACTGCACACTACCTTCGATACCTTGCAAAGCCTGCATGCTGCCTCCATAGTTAGTTTCAACTGGGCCCGCCACTAAATTGTCGGGCTTATTAAATTGTTTAGCCGATAGCCACGAAACAGTTCAACATCTCGCTTACCGACGTCAGTCAAGGGAACGCTGGTTACAAACCGTTCACCTGCCTTGTAATGACCGCCAGTAAGCGCACTTTCAAGCCTGTTTCAGTGCGGCACAGCAGATATTCAACAGGTTCCAATGGAACCGATCACCCAAAAGACGACCTAATATGCGTCATCACTTGCCCTTGAGTCGAATCAGCATGAAGCATTTTCTTCCCGGCACTGCCCTCGCCTTTCTGCTGAGTCTAGCGCCATTGCCATTGCTGGCTGCCGCTAGCGCGCAGAACAGTTGGGACGCGCTGCAGCCTGATCGCGAGCAAGTGATTGCCAGCTTAAACATGGTTGAGTTGCTTAAGCGCCACCATTACAACAAGCCACCGCTCAACGACGAGCGCTCGGTGAAGATTTATCAGGGCTACTTGAAGATGCTTGACCCTTCGCGCAGCTTTTTTACCGCTAAAGACATTGCCGAGTTTGACCAATGGGGCAGCCGCTTCGATGACCTGCTCAAAGGCGGCGACCTAGATCCGGGCTTTATGATCTACAAGCGCCACCTTGATCGCCTCAAGGAGCGCTTGGACTTTGCCCTTGGCCAACTCGAGCAAGGCACGGAAAATATCGACTTCAGTGTTGAAGAAAGCTTGCTGATCGACCGGGAAAAATCACCCTGGGCAAAAGACCGTGCCGAACTGGATGAAATCTGGCGTAAGCGTCTAAAAGACGAAGTGTTACGCATGAAAATCGCCGGTAAAGAGCCTAAGGCCATTCAAGAACTGCTGGTCAAACGCTACAAAAATCAAGTCGCCCGCCTCAAGCAAACCCGTAGCGAAGATATCTTCCAGACCTACATGAACGCCTTCGCGGAAAGCTACGACCCGCACACCAGCTACCTGTCACCAGACAACGCAGAATCGTTTGACATCAACATGAGCCTGTCTCTTGAAGGCATTGGCGCAGTGCTGCAAAACGACAACGACTACGTCAAGGTTGTACGTTTAGTACCTGCTGGCCCTGCGGACAAGAGCAAGCAAATCGTCCCTGCCGACAAAATTGTTGGCGTCGCTCAGGGTAATAACGAGATGGTCGATGTAATCGGCTGGCGCCTTGATGAAGTGGTCAAATTAATCCGTGGCCCTAAAGGTTCGGTGGTACGTCTCGACGTGATTCCAGCCAGCAATGGGCCAAGCGATCAGACCACTAAAGTGGTTTCCATTACTCGCGAAGCGGTAAAACTGGAAGAACAAGCTGCAAAAAAATCGGTCCTGAAACTGCAGCATGAAGGCCACGAATACAAACTCGGCGTCATCGAACTACCGGCCTTTTATCTGGACTTTAAAGCCTTCCGGGCGGGCGACCCTGAATACACCAGCACCACCCGTGACGTGAAACGCCTACTGACTGAACTGCAAGAAGAGAAAGTCGACGGCGTAGTGCTCGACCTGCGTAATAACGGCGGCGGCTCGCTACAAGAAGCCACCGAACTGACCGGACTGTTTATCGACCAAGGCCCTACCGTTTTGGTACGTAACAGCGACGGCCGGGTCGATGTACTGGCCGATGAAAACCCAGGTATTTTTTATAACGGCCCACTGGCAGTACTGGTTAACCGTCTCTCCGCCTCGGCTTCAGAAATTTTTGCCGGCGCCATGCAGGACTATCACCGCGCATTAATCATCGGTGGGCAAACCTTCGGTAAGGGCACGGTGCAAACCATTCAGCCGCTTAATCATGGCGAGCTGAAGCTAACCCTGGCCAAGTTCTATCGGGTCTCCGGGCAGAGCACCCAGCATCAAGGCGTACTCCCAGACATCGACTATCCAGCCATTGTCGACACCAAGCAAATTGGCGAAAGCGCCCTGCCCGCAGCTATGCCATGGGACAGTATTAGCCCTGCGATCAAGCCTGAAGCCAATCAGTTCAAACCGTTCCTGGCAGAGCTGAAAGCCCGCCACGAAGCACGCACCGCCAAGGCGCCAGACTTCGTCTTTACGCGGGACAGCCTGGCCCTGGCACAGCAACTGATGCACGAAACCAGCATCAGCCTGAATGAAACCACGCGCCGGGCTCAGCATGCCGACATCGAAAACAAGCAACTGGCTATGGAAAACACCCGCCGCAAGGCTAAGGGTGAAGACCAGCTGAAGGAGCTGAAAAAAGTCGATGAGGACGCCGCGCCCACCGAGGAGCCAAAAACCAAGCCAGAAGATGATGCCTACCTGAGCGAAACAGGCCTAATTTTGCTCGACTACCTGGGGCTACGCCCAGCGGTTGCGGCTAAACAATAGGGGTTCATCAGGTTGTCATGAAACTGTCGTGAAATACCAAGGCCGGTAGCAATACCGGCCTTTTACATTTCTAGAACAGAGACCATCATGACCACCATCGAGCAGTTAAGCGCCCTTACTCAAATTCTTGCTCAGCGCAGCTTAAGCTCACTGTTCCAGCCGATAATTTCGCTCTCTGAGCGCCGTATTTTGGGCTATGAAGCCCTCACACGCGGCCCCTCAAATAGCCCCCTGCACTCGCCCATTCCACTGTTTGCAGTTGCCCGGCAAAACGCGCGGTTAAGCGAACTAGAAGTCGCCAGCCGACAAAGTGCCTGCAAACGCTTCAGTGAACTGCAACTGCCGGGCATGCTGTTCTTGAACATCTCGCCAGAGACTTTGCTCGAGCCCGAGCACCAACCGGGACGCACCCTGCAACTGCTGCAAAAATACGGCATCGCCCCAAATAACGTAGTTATTGAGTTAACCGAGCAAGCCCCCATCGAGGATTTCGCCCTGCTGCACACGGCACTGCATCACTATCGCTCAATGGGTTTCTCGATTGCCTTAGATGACCTTGGCGCTGGCTATTCGAGTTTGCGTTTGTGGTCTGAACTGCGACCCGACTACGTGAAAATAGACCGGCATTTTATCGACGGCATTCACCTTGATGCGGTTAAGCGTGAGTTTGTTGGCTCCATCCTAAAAATGGCCAGCGCCTCGCGCGCTCAGGTAATCGCCGAGGGCATCGAACTCCCAGAAGAACTAGCAGTTCTCGCCGACATGGGCGTCGACTTGCTGCAGGGCTATTTATTCAGCCGCCCGCTGGACCAACCTAGCAGCGACATTCACGCTCTATTGCCAAAGCTGGCCAGTAGCGCCTCACACTTAACCGAAGACGCCAGCGACCTCAGCGCACTGCTCAATAGGCAGGTCGCGGTGAGCAGCCAAGAAAATATTGTCCAAGTACTCGAATTGTTTCGCGCCCAGGCCAATCTCAACTCACTGGCTGTACTCAATGAAGTGCAACAACCGATTGGCATCGTGCACCGTAACTCACTCGCCAGCGCCTTACTGAAACCCTTTGCCGCCGACTTATTTGCCCGCAAACCAATCAGCCGGCTGATGAGCGATGACTTCTTAGTAGTTGAACAAAGTCAGTCACTCCAGCAAGTCAGCCGCCTGTTAACCAGCCGCGCCCGGCAACGCATCGAAGAAGACTTTATTATTACCGAACAGGGCCTGTACCTTGGCTTGGGACGCGTTATCGATGTGCTTAAGCTAATTACCGAGCTTAAAATCCAACAAGCCCGACACGCCAATCCGCTGACCTTATTACCCGGCAACGTACCTATCCAGCAATGCCTTACACGCCTGTTGCAACAGACCCGCGAAGCGATGATTTGCTATGTCGATATCGACAACTTCAAACCCTTCAACGACATCTACGGTTACGCCAAAGGCGATGAAGTGCTGCTCTGCTTAGCGCAGTGCCTGAGCGCGCGAATCGATCCGAGTTGTGATTTTGTCGGGCACATTGGCGGCGATGATTTTCTGCTGGTCTTGGGCTCGCAAGACTGGCGCAAACGCCTCAACTGCTTGCAAGAAGACTTCCAAGGCCAGTGCCGACGCTTCTATCGCCCGGAGCACCTGCAAGCAGGTGGTTTTAGCAGCAACAACCGGCAAGGACAGCAACAAGAGTTCCCGCTGCTGTCGCTATCGCTAGGCGTTGTACATTTGCGCCCAGAGGCCTGCGCGCACCTAGATGCCAGTCAACTGGCAGAGCTGGCCTCGCAAGCCAAGCATCACGCGAAAGCTGTGCCGGGCTACAGTTTGCATATTCTCGACACGCAAACTGTCGTGGATCAAAGCCCTAACTCGGTCGCCCGCGCCTCGTAACGCGCCGCTAACTGCGGGTCGGCGTCGATACCCGCGCCACCTTGATACAGCCCAACTAAGCGCCGCGCGGCCAAGGGATGACCGGCGGCGGCAGCCATTACCCACCAATCGACTGCGGCGTGAACATCACCGGCGTGCTGGAGGTCGCCTGCCAGACTAACCACGCCTAACTGGTAAGCCGCTTTGGCCTCGCCAGCAGCGGCGGCTAAACGCAATAATCGCAAGCCCTCTTGCCGTGCAGCCAAGCCCTGACCACGAAACAACAAGATATGCCCATAAAAGCTCTGCACGCCGACATCACCCAAGGCTGCCATACGCGCAAATTGCCCCTGCATCCAAGTCCAGGCACGCGGCTGCTTAACCAACCAGCGCCACTGAAACAAGCGTCTCGCTAGCAGATAGCCGATACGTGCACGCAGTGCCCAAAACATTTATAGCTCCTCGGGATAACTAAACTCAAACACCCGCGCCACTTCCGACGCATGCCAAGACGCTGCAGCAACGCCATCGGTTGGGCCACTAAAGCGCTCAAGCAAACTGGCGCACTCAAAAAAGCCAGTACGCGGCAGCCGGCTCGCACCCTGGCTAATCACCAGCGCACTGCGCAATGGGCGCTCAGCTCTGGCGTCTAAGCCGGCTAAATGCTCAAGCGCGGCAACTAAGGTTTGCATAGCAGGAGTGGGCAGCTGCAAGCGTTCGATCAGCGCACGATAGGTGACGAGATGCCTTTGGCTCTGTGCACTTGTCAGCTCAAGCAACAACGCTTCCCAGTGCTGACGACTGATAGTGACACTCACGACGGCGAACTCCAGCCAGCAATACCTAACACCCGGGCCAATGGCCGCAAGATTGGCTCACCTGCTTCGCGCTGACCGTTTTCGATTTGCTGAAGATAATGCGGGCTAATGCCGACCGAGCGCGCCAACTCTTCCAGCGAGAGGTTCAAGCCTTCACGCAAGGCACGCATCTGACCCAGCTCAGCCATTTGCGCAGGCGCCTTCGCTACGTTTTCCCGCGGAGCATTTGTGCTGATGCCCGCAGCCTTTAAAAGAGCTTGGTATTGCGCCCAAGGCAGAACCGCATACTCCGGCTCACCCTCACGACTAATTACTTGTACGTTCATTTATGGCTCCGTGAAAAGCAGCACCAACTGTGTCAGCACTTTCCTTGTCAGCTGCCATCTTAACAGGAGCCTTGTACTGCGTGGCAGGCAAGCGCAGTCAGCAAAT
>JBBKVZ010000097.1:0-3888 GCA_037968715.1 Pseudomonas sp. | reverse complement strand
CCTTGGTCGACGAATGTTACGACCGTGGTGTAGCGCTTTACCTGCAAGCGGCCGTGCCCTTGTCTGAGCTGTATAGCGAAGGCTATTTGTCTTTTGCCTTTCGCCGTACCCTCAGCCGTTTGCAGGAGATGCAGTTGGCGCGCTTTGGCAAGTGTTAAGGGCGCGCAGGATGGCAATTAGCAACGTCTGATTGAGGTCATCACCCAGTTAATGGCAATCCATCATTCTGGGTCTGTTGCAGTATCGAGCAGGGCCGCGCCGAAGCTTGGCAGGCTTTTGCCGGGGGCGTGAAGCGGATGGCCGAGGGCAAGATCACCTAGGGTGATGTGTTTGGCAGCCGTGCATTGCGCGGTGACAACTACTTGAACCGTTGGATCGGCACCTTTGCCTTCAAACCGCGAATGAAGGAGGCCTACCTCAATGCGAACAGCGCATGGTTATTCCCTGTGCGTCGCCGCTGAACTGGGGTGCTCGCACGCAGCATTCTTCGGGAAATATATTTCTCCGGCAATGGAGCTTTGTGCGGCGGCGATGCTCCAAGGTAATGGAAGATCTGAGGTCTTTCGGGTATCGGCAATCGCCGATGCCGTCCCAGCGGTCATAGGAGGCCGCGTCATGATTTATCGAGTTTTCCAGTCAGCCTTGCTCTGTGTGGGTTTGTCGATGTCTGGCTGCGCCGTTTACCAGGTGGATAGTCGGGGTTATTCCGCTGCGCGTTATCCGAGTTATGGCCATCAATATCGGGAGTACGCCAATAGCCAATATCGCCAGTATCCCGTGGCGCCAAGCTACCGAAATTCCCCGCGCGTGCAGGTGGTGGAAGTTTATCGGCGGCCTGTTTACTACCCCGTGCCAGTATCTGTGCCGCGCCGGGATGAACGAACGCGTTATCGGGTAGCTGAGCAGGGCTATCACGACAGGCCGCACCGTTACGATGGACGTGAGCGTGGCGAGCACTATGAGCATGCTCAACGCCGTGGCCACGCTGATGACCGTGACCGTGACCGTGACCGTGAACAGCGGCGTGGCTGGGAAGCACGGCGCAACTAAAATTAAGCCTGTGCAGCTTCGCTGGCCGAGCTGGGGCACGCTGTAAATAGATGCCGCGCAACAACAGCGCCCTTAACCCGGTAAATCCCGTGTTAGGGGCGTTGTGCTTTATGCCACTCAGGTTGCAGCGATTGCGTCGGGCGCAAGACAGTCATGCAATAGGCCGGTTTGCCGTGCGTTGCTCAGTTCTGTGGCCGAGCACGATGTTAATCGTCATCTGCGCGCGGCATTATGCAGCACCTGCAAATTGACCCTGTTGAGTAAGTGCTATTCCCATGCCCGAACAACACGTGCCGAGTCCGGCGACAAATACTCACGCGCCGTCGGTGAGTTTTATTGAGGCCTTTTGGTTTTGGCTGAAGCTTGGCTGGATCAGCTTCGGCGGCCCGGCCGGGCAGATAACGATCATGAATCAGGAATTGGTGGAACGGCGGCGCTGGATCTCCGAGCGGCGTTTTTTGCATGCGCTCAACTACTGCATGCTGTTGCCCGGCCCTGAGGCCCAGCAGTTGGCCATCTACATCGGCTGGCTGTTGCACCGCACGTGGGGCGGGGTGATTGCCGGGCTGCTATTCGTGCTGCCGTCGCTGTTTATTCTGATTGGTCTGTCGTGGCTGTACGTGGCTTATGGCGACGTGCCGGTGGTGGCGGGGTTGTTCTACGGAATCAAGCCGGCGGTCACCGCTATCGTCCTGCAGGCTGCGCACCGCATCGGTTCGCGAGCGCTGAAAAATAACTGGCTATGGGGTATTGCCGGTGCCTCTTTTGTGGCGATTTTTGCCCTGCAATTACCCTTTCCGCTAATCGTTATTGCGGCGGCGTTGATTGGTTATTTTGGTGGCCGGTTGGCGCCGCATATATTTGTCGTCGGGGGCGGGCATGCGGCTAGCCAGCAGTCATTTGGCTGCGCATTGATTGATGACGACACGCCGACTCCAGCCCATGCGCGTTTTCGCTGGTCGCGTTTGTTGCTGTTGTTGCTGGTAGGTGCGCTGTTATGGACGTTACCGATGGCGATTCTTACCGCCGTATTCGGCTGGCAGGGCACGCTCACGCAGATGGCCTGGTTCTTTACTAAGGCAGCGCTGCTGACCTTTGGCGGCGCTTACGCGGTGCTGCCTTATGTGTATCAAGGTGCGGTCGGCCACTACGGTTGGCTGACGCCGACGCAGATGATCGACGGTTTGGCGCTGGGCGAAACTACCCCGGGGCCGTTGATTATGGTGGTGGCTTTTGTCGGTTTTATTGGTGGCTATGTGCAGCCAATGTTTGGCCCTGATCAGGCGTTTTTGGCCGGTGCAGTGGCGGCAACGTTGGTCACTTGGTTTACTTTTTTGCCGTCGTTTTTGTTCATTCTGGCCGGCGGCCCGCTGGTGGAGTCGACCCACAACGAGCTGAAGTTCACCGCACCACTGACTGCGATTACGGCGGCAGTGGTGGGGGTGATTGTTAATTTGGCGCTGTTCTTTGCCTATCACGTGCTTTGGCCAAGCGGCTTTAGTGGCCAGTTTGATTGGCCTTCGGCACTGATCGCCTTAGCCGCAGCGGTGGCCTTGTTTGGCTTTAAACGCGGGGTGATTGAGGTGTTGCTGGGTTGTGCTTTAACCGGTTTGTGGGTGCATTGGTGGTTCTTGGTGTAGCTCGCTGCAGTTAACGATGCTGTGCGTCGTGAATGGAGTTTGGATGAGTAAATTTTCTGCACTGGTTTTACTTCTATTGGCCTGCGGCACTCTGCCTGCTGCCGAGAGTGAGCGCTTTATCACCCAGCTCAAGTTGCCGTCGGGGCAGACGGTGGTAGTTGCTGAAGGCGATTTTGAGGCGCGCTCGCTGGGTAGCTTCAGTCTGCGCTTATATGCGGCGGCAGGGCCTGAGGATGCGACCACATTCTTCAGTTCGGGTGAGGTTCGTGCTCGCGATGGCACTGTTGAGCGAGTAATGGTGGCGGATGTGAGCGGTGACTCGCAGCCTGAAGTCGTGGTGGTTGTACGTTCGGCGGGGACCGGTGGTTACCTGTCAGCTCAGGCCTTCTCCATCGCTGGGCAGCAACTGCGCTTTCAGTCTGCGGTGGCCGATTTACCCGCCGATGCTGAGCCGATTGCGGCGCTGCGGGCGTCGAATAAAGCAGTTAAATGAGCCGTTGGCGCGGGAGTGTTTTTAGCCGGGCGTGCTGCTGCATAAGTTAAGTTTTCTTGTCGCTGGCCTTACTTTGGCGCTGGTTAACCCTGCGCAGGCGTTTCAGGCTGATGGGGGCTTGGTGTCGTTCTGTTTCGAGGGCTTAAACAACAACCCCGGCAAAGGCCGGGGTTGTTGTAAACAGCTAATTAGCGCGGCTGATTATTGGTCTTCGTTGCGTTGGTGTTTGAAGAACACACCGCTGTCGCCAAACTCGGAGGCGATCATGTCTGAGCTCAGTTGCATTTCACCAATCTTGATTGCGTTGTTGCGGCGCTGACTGGCGTAGCTGCGGCTGATCGACGGGATGATCGAGGTTTTGATCGTCATCGAGGTGGCATACACGTCATACAGAGTGGTGCCGGCAGTCAGAGTCAACAGATCGCTACGGAAGTCGTGAGCGGCGCTGGAGAAACGATTCTTCAGCTCAGTACGCGGTACGAAGTAGATCTGCGTAGGTGACTTAGGCGTGGCAACCGCAACACCTTGTTGGCTAACTTCAGCCATGTCGTTGAGCTTGAGTAGGGTCGGTTTCGCGCTAACCACCGAGAACAGAATGGTGGTACCCAGCGACTCGTTAACCTCCGGCACTACATATTGCGACAGCTCGTTGGCGAAGAAGTTGTAGTTAGTGCCTTGGCCGCTGAGGGTGTACAGCGCCGAGAC
>JBBKVZ010000096.1:0-3932 GCA_037968715.1 Pseudomonas sp. | reverse complement strand
ATGTCCAAGTCCAAGGGCAACGTGCTCGATCCGCTCGATCTGATCGACGGTATCGAGCTAGACGCCCTGCTAGAAAAACGCACCGGCGGCCTGATGCAGCCGAAAATGGCCGAAAAAATCGCCAAGCAAACCAAGGCCGAATTCCCGGAAGGCATCGCCAGCTACGGCACCGACGCCCTGCGCTTTACCTTCTGCTCGCTGGCCTCCACCGGGCGCGACATTAAGTTCGACATGGGCCGGGTCGAGGGCTATCGCAACTTCTGCAACAAGCTGTGGAACGCCGCCAACTTCGTGATCGAAAACACCGATGGCCAAGACGCAGGGTTAAACGACGAAACTGTTGAACTCTCTTCGGTAGACCGCTGGATCATCTCGGCACTGCAACGCACCGAGCAGGAAGTTACCCGCCAACTGGACAACTTCCGCTTCGATCTGGCCGCGCAAGCCTTGTATGAGTTCATCTGGGACGAATACTGCGCTTGGTATCTGGAGCTGGTTAAGCCGGTTCTTTGGGACGAAGCCGCTTCGGCCGAGCGCCAGCGCGGCACGCGCCGCACGCTGATCCGCGTACTGGAAGTGACCTTACGTTTGGCTCACCCGTTTATGCCGTTTATCACCGAAGAAATCTGGCAGCGGATCAAGGCGCAGGCTGGCGTGGCGGGCGATACCATCATGCTGCAGCCGTGGCCGCAGGCTAACGAGTCGCGCATTGACGCCGCCGCTGAAGCCGATATCGAATGGGTCAAGGCGCTGATGCTCGGCCTGCGACAGATTCGCGGCGAGATGAAAATCTCCATGGCCAAGCGCATCGATATCATCGTGCAAAATGCCAGCAGTGAAGATTTGCGGCGCCTCGATGACAACGCCCCGCTGCTCAGCAAGCTAGCCAAATTGGAGTCGGTGCGCATCTTGGCCGCTGGCGAAACCGCACCGATGTCGGCCACCGCCCTGGTCGGCGATATGCAGGTATTGGTGCCGATGGCTGGGCTGATCGACAAAGACGCCGAACTGGCGCGTTTGGATAAAGAAATCCAGCGTCTGGCCGGCGAAGTGCAGCGGGTTGGCGGCAAGCTGAGCAACGAAGGTTTCGTCGCTAAAGCGCCGGCCGAAGTGCTCGACAAAGAGCGCGCCAAACTGGCCGAGGCACAACAAGCACTGGCCAAGTTCACCGACCAGCGCGAGAAAATCGCCACTTTGTAAGATAAAAATCAGCCCGCCGTCGTCAGACCGCGGGCTTTTTCTTGCCTAGCATCAAGTTAAACAAAGCACACAACACTCAGACTGCAATTGATTGCGATTATGCTTGGGCTCTGTCCGCAAACTCGACCCTACACACCGGCTTTTTCCAATAACAACTACCCATAACAACTACAAGGAAGGCTGCTCCATGTATGTATTGATGGCCCTGATTTTCGTTTTCGGCTATGCCTGTATTGCCCTTGAACACCCATTGAAAATCGACAAGGCGGCCTCGGCCATCCTCACCGCAGTGATCTGTTGGACCGTTCTGGTACTCGGCGCCGACAGTATTTTACCGGCCACCAGCAGTGTCTCCGGACACGGTGTAGTCGGTGAACTACGCCATCACCTCGGTGAAATATCGGAGATATTGTTCTTCCTGATGGGCGCTATGACCATCGTCGAGCTGATTGATGCTCACGAGGGTTTTAAAGTCATCACCGACCGTATCCGCACCAGCAAACGGGTGCAGCTACTGTGGATGATTGCGCTGATCACGTTCTTCCTTTCCGCGGCACTGGATAACCTGACCACTACCATCGTCATGGTTTCCCTGCTGCGTAAATTGATCGACGACCAGAAAGAGCGCTGGTTCTTCGCCGGTATCGTGGTGATTGCCGCTAACGCCGGCGGTGCTTGGTCACCAATCGGTGACGTGACGACCACCATGCTCTGGATTGGTAATCAGATCACCGCAAGCGGCATTATCAGCGAGCTATTCATCCCCAGCGTAGTTTGCCTACTGGTGCCATTGCTGATCTTAAGCTTCACCATGAAAGGCGAAATCACCCGGCCGGCCGAAGTCGAAAATGCCGAGACCAGCAGCGACCCAAGCACCCCGTTCGAACGTAATTTAGTGTTCTGCTTGGGCATCGGCGCCCTATTGTTTGTGCCGGTATTTAAAACTGTCACCCACTTGCCGCCCTATATGGGCATCTTGTTAGGGCTGGGAGTGCTTTGGGTAGTGACAGAAATCCTGCACCGCGGCAAAAACGAAGAAGACAAGCACCCGTTATCGGTAGTTGGTGTACTGCGGCGGATCGACACCACCAGCATTTTGTTCTTCCTGGGCATTCTGCTGGCCGTCTCCAGCCTTGCAACTGCAGGTCATCTGATACAGATCGCGACCTTGTTAAAAGACAGCTTGGGCAACGTCTACGCCATCAATATCGCCATCGGCTTGCTGTCTGCCGTGGTAGACAACGTACCGCTAGTGGCCGGTGCGATGAAGATGTATCCACTGATCAGCCCAGAAGCCCTCGCTGCCGCAGCCAACGAAAGTGCCTGGCTAAGCAACTTCCAGATTGACGGCACGTTCTGGGGACTATTGGCGTACTGCGCAGGCACTGGCGGCAGCTGCCTGATTATCGGTTCGGCCGCAGGCGTGGCCGCCATGGGCATGGAGAAAATCGACTTCATCTGGTATGTAAAAAAAATCAGTCTGCTGGCGCTGGTCGGCTACCTCAGTGGTGCCGCCACATACATTGGCCTGGCCATGCTCTGAGGAGGCCCCATGCAAATCAGTAAAACCCGCAGTAGTTTTTATCGGCGCCTGTACGTGGCCTGGCTGATTGACAGCGGTCAGGCCTGCAATGTGCCGGAGTTAATCCAGGTCACCGGTATGCCTCGGCGCACGGCACAGGACACCCTGGCCGCGCTGGCCGAGTTGGATATCGACTGCGATTTCGCCCAGAGCGAGGGCGAGCGCAACAACAGCGGGCAGTACCAGATTCGCGATTGGGGGCCGATCAACAAAGCGTGGGTTGAGCAGCACCTTGCTCAGCTGAAAAGCAGCTTAGGCTACCCCTAAGCAAAACCGCACAAACCACCAGGGCGCGCACAGTTATCTTGGCGCGCCCTTATTTTTAGCTATGTCCCAGTTACGTGTTGCAGGCCCTATTTTGTAGGGTGGGCTTTAGCCCACCAGCGCAGGGTAAGAGTATTGGTGGGCTAAGGCCCACCCTACGTTTTGCGCTCAACACGTAACGGGTACATAGCCATAAAAAAGGCGCTGCACCCATTAAGGGTGACACAAGACGTGCGTTTTCGAGTGTGGGAGTTAGCCTTGCTACATGTCCACTCTGTACCGGCCAATCGCGGATAAATCCGCTCCCACACCGGAGGGCGATAGAGTCATGCAAGGCGGGTGGTAGGCGCGGTTTTATCCGCGCAGCAAGCGTGAGTATGCTGACCATCTTGCAGGGTCACAAACGGTCCCTTGCCAATCTTTATCCAACGCGAAGGCCAGAGACTAGCCGCCTGGACTTTGCGATCTATAACCGGAAGATAGTCGAAAAAACCGTTCAGCCGTCAGCGAAGGGCTTAACCCGCGCAGCCGCGCCCCACAGCTGTGGTAAGACCCGCTCAAACTGCTCGGTATGGGCGCTGGACCAAAACTGCGCTGCCCGCGCCGGCTGCTGGGCCAACAGTTCGCGCTCGGCTAATAGGCGCTGCAAGTGCCTTGCAACCGCCGCACCGGTATCAATCAAGCTGACGTTAGCCGGCAGCAACTCAGCCAGCAGCGGTTTGATAAAGGGGTAATGGGTGCAACCAAGAATCAGCGTGTCGCAACCTTCGGCCAGCAGCGGCTGCACCAAAGCGCGCAGCAGTTCGCGGGTTTTCGGCGTATTCAGCTCACCCGCTTCAATCTGTTCAACCAAGCCCGGGCACGGCTGAGTAATCACCCGCACGTC
>JBBKVZ010000095.1:0-14236 GCA_037968715.1 Pseudomonas sp. | reverse complement strand
CGTTTATTGCGCGAGGTTGGTTTTAATGCAGTGGTGCCGGCGGCCAGTATTTGCCAAGGTACGTGCGTGTATTTGTTGGCCGCCGGGCATAAAAAAACAGTGCGGGGCTATGTGGGCCTACACCGGCCCTACTTTCCCCATGGAGACTCATCCTCCGCTAACTTGGCTGGCCGTGGTGCGAGTGTCAGCCCGGCTGCATACTTTCGAGAGATGAATATTCCGGCGAGTTTGGCTGAGGATATGAGCAAGATTGAACCGCAAAAAATGCGCGTGCTTTCGCCGGTAGAATTAGCCCGTTATCGGCTTAATTGATTTGCCCTGCGGGCTTTGTTGTGGCCTGCGCCACACGCTAAATACATTTTGCTCAGGCCACAAATATGCGATCGGTTAACGCTTTGGTTAAAAATTCCAGACTTGGGATGGTCAGTGTCGTTGGCTAACGGCATGCTGGCGATATGTTGCCAGACGTAATGCTGCGGGTTTGTTCTGGTTGTATTTTGCTCATGCCGATACTGCGGCGGCTGTGGACGACGAACGTAATGATCGGCACCGAAAATAAAATTAGCTATGCCATTCATAGCGTGCCTGGACAGGTACGTGCACACAATGAAGACAGCATCCTCAGTTGCCCAGAATTGGGTTTGTGGGTGATTGCCGATGGTATGGGCGGGCATCAGCGCGGCGAGGTAGCCAGTGCCATTGTGGTTGCGGCTATCGCCGAAAGCCTCGCCGTGCAAAGTGAATTAGACGTGGCGATACATGCTGCAAATCATGCGGTTATTCAGGCTGCAAAACTGGACCCGGCCAGCAAGGGCATGGGCAGCACTGTGGTGGCGGTAAGGTTTAGCGGTGCTGAGTATCAGTTGGCTTGGGTGGGTGACAGTCGTGGCTATCTGCTAACTGACAGCGGCATTACGCCGCTCAGTACCGACCATAGCTGGGTGCAGGCGATGATTGATGTCGGTCAGTTAAGCGCAGCTGATGCGCGCAATCACCCGCGTAAAAATGAAATTACCCAGTGCCTTGGTTATGAGTCACTGGATCTTGAAGTCGGTATTATACGCGGCCGTTTGGGTCCGGCTGAGCGTCTGTTGCTGTGTAGTGATGGGCTGCACGGGGAGTTGAGCGATCAGCAGTTGTTTAGCCTTGGCTCTACCGGCGCGCTGGATGCGGCGGTCATTGAGTTGATCAACGCGGCAAATAATGCGGGTGGTAAAGATAATATTTCCTGTGCGTTGTTGATGGACGAATGTGCGGTTGCACCGCTAGCAAATCCAACGAAAACTGGTTTTTTAAAGAAATTGCTAAGAATAAAAGCTTAACTTAATTCTGCTAAATGATTTGGTCGGCCATGAACGATAAGTTGATTGAAATTCCCGGTTACACGCTACACGGTCAGCTTGGTCAGGGTGGTATGGCCGAGGTGTATTTGGCTACGCAGAATTCATTGCAGCGTAAAGTGGCCATTAAGGTGCTCTGCAGTAATGTGGATGAGGCATTCAGCCAGCGCTTTATTAATGAAGGGCATGTGGTTGCATCGTTGCGTCACGCATCAATCGTGACTATTTATGATATTGATAAGCTGCCGGATGGTCGTCATTACTTGGCCATGGAATTTGTTGCTGGTGGTGATCTAACCCAATATAAAAATCAAGCGTTAAGTTCGCCAAAAGCACTGGATATCACTCGGCAGATTGCTGAAGGCTTGCAGGTGGTGCATCAACAGGGGCTGGTGCACCGGGATATAAAACCGGCCAATATTTTGTTTCGTAATGACGGCTCCGTAGTTATTACCGATTTTGGTGTGGCTAAGAGTTTGACTGTCGACAATGAGCTGACGCAGTTTGGTGTGGCGGTGGGCAGCCCCGCGTATAGCAGTCCGGAGCAAGCACAGTGCCAGGCGCTGGATCAACGTACGGATATTTACAGCCTGGGGGTGTTGTTGCTTGAAATGCTGACTGGGACCAATGAGTTTCGTGGCCCAAGTTATACGCAAACAGTCATGAATCATGTGCAGATGCCTATTCCTCGCTTGCCTGCGGATTTGGCCGGCTTTCAGCCGTTACTCGAACGGATGCTGGCTAAAGATGTTAACAAGCGCTTTGCGGACTGTCGGGAACTGCTGCAAAGCCTGGCCTTGTTGCAGGATGCAGACCTCAGTGTGACGCGTTTCAATAACTCAATTCAGCTGGCGCAAGGCAAGAAAAATTCAGCTGTTAAGGTGACGTGGGTTGCACTGCTAGTGCTGTTCTTGTTGGGCGGGATCGGTTTTGCGGGTTATCGGATAAACCTCAATAGTAAGGTTGCTGATTACTTGGCGCAGGCCGAGGAGCGCTTGCTCGAAAATAAGTTAATAGCGCCAATCAACGACAATGCACAATATTTATTCTCTCAAGTGCTATTACTTGAAGCGGATAATGCTGCTGCGCATGACGGTTTACAGCGAGTTGTCGCGGCGCGTGTCGCTGAAAATATTAAGCTGGCACAGTTGCGAGTTGACAGTAAGCAGTTAGTCAGCCCCGTTGATGACAGTGCGTTGTATTACTTTCAGCAGGCTTTGTTATTGGCTGCAGATAATCAGCAGGCCCGCGATGGGTTACAGCAGATTGCTCAACTATATGTTGAGCAGGCAAAGGCCGCTTATGCAGCGCGCGAGTTCCCCCGTGCGCTTGCAAGTATTCAATCGGGTTTGCAGGCTGAGCCTGAGAATGTCAGTTTATTAAAAATGCAAAGTGGCCATGCTGCTAATGTAAAGCGGCTAAGCCAGCCGGTTGCAGGCCGCACGCTTAGGCGCAGCGCACCCTCGTCGAATACATCGCAGTCGACAAAGGCATCAACTGGTAAGTCATCGGAGGATGCGTCTAATCCTGTTTCGCGGTTGTGGAAACATATTCTAAGTAATGGCATGGATTGAATGTTGCCGAGACATCTTTCTCGGTATAAGCGGTTTTATTGTTAACAGGATTTCGAGAAGCCATGCTGAAACTGCAGTTTAAAGACTCGCGCCAAGCACCTGTTTGGTTGGCTGATGAGCGAATTACCATTGGTCAAGATCGGCGTAATAGTTTGCTACTGCTCGATCATGGGGTGAGTCTTTTTCATGCTGAAATTTGCCGAGAGGATGGGCATTACTACCTGAGTGATTGTGCCAGTGAGTTGGGCACCCTGGTGAATGGCGAGTTGATCAGCGCTCGCTATCAGATTCGCGCGAATGACCACCTGCAAATTGGGCCGGTGGCACTGCAGTTTATCGATCCGCTAAAAACTGCTGCTAAGCCTGAGAGCAGTAAAAAATGGTTTTTGCAGGTTATTCAAGGCGAGAACCAAGGCAAAAAATATCCTTTGTCAGGCTCTATGACCTTTGGTCGTTCGGTTAAGTGTGAGTTGTGTTTTAACGATGCCGAGTTGTCGAGGCGCCATTGTGAGTTCTTCTTCAAGGACGGCGTGCTTGAGGTCAAGGACCTTGGCTCGGCCAATGGTGTGTTACTCAATCGGGAGAAGGTCACTGCTGCTAGGTTGCAGGCGGGCGACCAGATGCAAATGGGCTCTGTGGTGTTACTGGTTGTCGGGCCCAGGGTTGAGGTTGTGCAGGAGCATGATGAGGATGCGACCGTATTTATGCCCATGGCTCCGATTAATCGTATAACCAAGGGGGCTGTAACGACTAAGGCAGGCGGGATAGCGATTCGCGATGATAAAGCACAGGCGGCGATTAAGCCGTCATCCAGAAAAACTGCATTGCTGCTGTTGGCGCTAGTGGTGCTGATTGCCGTGGCGCTGTGGGGAGCCCGCACGTTGCTTTAACTGTCGTCGGCGGGGCTTGTGCGATCGCAAGCAGACGTTGGAGTGGGGCGGCGCAGCAATTGCGTCAGTAATGGCGCGAGAGCACTGCCCATTTTCAGCCAGCCGCTCAGTTGATGGCGTCGTACAAATACCAGCGCGGCAATCCCTAATGCGGCGGCGCCCCAGATTGGGGCGTGATTATGGCCTAAGGCAGCACGCCACTGTTGGCTTATGTCGCGTGCTTCTTGCAAAGGCTTAACCAGCAATAAGGTTTCGTGGCGCAGTTGTTGGCGGTGTAACTCCAGGCGCATCTGAATCAGCGCTTTACGCAGTTCGAGCCTGGAAGCATTGGCGGGTAACTCTGGCGGGGTCATGGCAATAGTCTCTCGCGATCACGGGCTAACTCAGTGAGGCTGGCGTTAAATGGGCTGCTTGCAGTGTTTAGCGTTGCACGCAAACGTAGCAGGCTGAGCAGCATGAGCAGCGCATAAAATAGGCATAAGCCAATACTGCATTGCAGGCGATAGTCGTCCCAAAAAACCACCAATAATAATGCCGACAAACTCAGTATTAATGACCAGCCGGCCAATAATGCCAGTGCGGCCAGTACCAAGGCCTGCAGGCTATTGGTTTTTTGCTGCTGCAGTTCAAGCGCGAATAACTCGATATGACTGTGCAGCAGCCCCAAGCCCGCAGCACCAAAGCGCGTGAGTGACGCGCCGGTAACTGGGGTGTCAGTGTTCTCATCGCTCATGCTTAACGCCGCCCCAACAGCAGACCGAGGAGTAAGCCAATACTGGCCGCCACGCCGATCGCTTGCCATGGGTTACTTTGCACATAGGCTTCGCTGGCTTTGCATACCGCAATGCCTTGCTCGCGCAGCGCAGCTTCACTTTTACTCAAGGTGTCGCGGGCGCGTTGTAGGTTGCGCTGGATCTGTGCGCGTAGTTCATCGGCATGTTCGCCGGCCAAGCCTGCTGCATGTTGGAGTAGTACTTCGGTGTCGGTGATTAACGCTTGAAAATCAGCCTGTAGTTGTTCTTGCGGGCTTTTTGCATTTTTACCTGGCATGGGTGCTCTCCTGGTTGCTTATGAGCTACTGCTCTTGGTTGAAGCGTTGATATCGCTTGCTGGTACATATTTTGCTTTGTATTGGTGCGCTTCCTGTTGGTGCGCACTCTGTTTGGGCGCTGCGATTAATGGATGTAGTCGCTTCGATCGCGTTCACTGGTTAATAACTATAGAAAAAGCATTTATTTGCAAGTCAAGAACGTAACTTTTGCAGCGGATTTTTGAGTTGTAGAGTTTTGCTCTAACGGAGCTTGGCACCATTATGGTGCTCCTTGCTCTGGCTTGTACTAACTTGGTGCTTTTTCGCTGACTGTAAGGGCTGTTTCTCCATGGATAACCTGCAAAGCGCTGTGGACAACTTGGTTCACGGCTCCAATACCCTGTTTATTTTGCTTGGCGCCGTTATGGTTTTAGCCATGCATGCTGGTTTTGCTTTCCTCGAGGTTGGCACAGTACGGCATAAAAACCAGGTTAATGCGCTATCGAAAATCATTTCGGACTTCGCCGTATCAACCTTGGCATATTTCTTTGTCGGTTACTGGGTGGCTTATGGGGTGACATTCCTTGCCCCGGTCGCAACGCTGACCGTCGATAACGGTTATGCACTGGTGAAGTTCTTTTTCTTGCTGACCTTTGCGGCTGCGATTCCGGCAATTATTTCCGGCGGTATTGCTGAGCGGGCTAAGTTCGGCCCGCAGTTGTGCGCAACCATCTTAATCGTCGCGTTCGTGTACCCGTTTTTTGAAGGTGTGATTTGGAACGGTAATTTTGGTTTCCAAGCTTGGCTATTGGCCAAATTTGGCGCGAGCTTTCATGACTTTGCCGGCTCCGTAGTGGTGCATGCGGTGGGTGGCTGGTTAGCGCTTGCTGCAGTGCTATTACTGGGACCGCGTAATGGTCGTTATCGCGAAGGTCGTTTGGTGGCGTTTGCACCTTCGAACATCCCTTTTCTGGCCTTGGGTTCGTGGATTCTAATTGTTGGCTGGTTTGGTTTTAACGTGATGAGTGCGCAAACCATGGCCGCTGTAAGTGGCTTGGTGGCTGTTAACTCGTTGATGGCGATGGTCGGCGGCACGGTTGCAGCTTTGGTTGTTGGTCGTAATGACCCGGGTTTTTTGCATAACGGTCCGCTGGCAGGCTTAGTGGCTATCTGTGCGGGCTCTGATGTTATGCATCCAGTCGGCGCTTTGCTCACCGGTGTTATTGCCGGTGGGATGTTTGTGTTTGCCTTTACCGCGGTGCAGGTGAAATGGAAAATCGATGATGTACTGGGTGTTTGGCCGTTGCACGGCTTGTGCGGTGTTTGGGGTGGGATTGCCTGCGGTATCTTCGGTCAGCAAGCCTTTGGCGGTTTGGGTGGCGTTAGCTTGATCAGCCAGTTGCTGGGTACTGGGCTCGGTATTGCGGTGGCGCTGGTTGGCGGCTTTGCGGTGTATGGCCTACTTAAGTCGAGCATTGGTATTCGTCTGAGCCAGGAAGAGGAATATCACGGTGCAGACCTTTCTGTGCATAAGATCGGCTCAACCAATAACGACTAATTAAGCCTGCATAAGGCAGCTTATGTGCTCGTTAGTGGCTTTTGTCGCAGGGTTGAGGCAGTGGGCTTCGCTGGGCTATCGGCGGATGTCTGTGCTGTTTAGTAAAACACCCAGCGAAAGCTAAGCCCTCGCTGGGTGTAGCCGCTAAGCCGGTAAAAACCCGCATTCACACGGTTGCTGTGAATGCGGGTTTTTTATGTGCACGATTTACCAAAGTGCGACGGTGTAGCTGAGAATTAGACGGTTTTCATCCAAGTCGTTAGAAAAGTTTGAGCGGGTCGTGGCGTTACGCCATTTAACGCCGACCCCTTTGAAGTCGCCTTCCGGGACGACGTAGGCGATGTCCATGTCGCGCTCCCACTCTTTGCCTGCCGACAATGTTGCGCCGCGATCAACATCGCTGCCGTTGATGTAGCGCGTCATAAATGTCAGGCCAGGGATGCCCATGCCCGCAAAGTTGTAGTCGTAACGTGCTTGCCAAGATTTCTCGTCTTTGTAGGCAAAGTCACCGACTTGTACGAAGTTAACCAAGTAAGCATCAGTACCGTTTACGTAAGCAAAGCCGGTGTCGCCGCTCATCGCTTGATAGCCTAAACCAAAGCTTTGAAAACCAAGGCTGTAGGTAAACATCGCGCCGAGGGCGGAGTTATCGACGTTGCTATTGCCGTCGTCAGTCGAGCGGGCAAAGCGTAAGTCAGTCTTCAAGGATTGCCCGTTCGCGATGGGTAGAACGTGCAGCAAGTTGAAGATGTGTTGGTGGTAAAACTGATCGAGATTGGCGTAGTTGTAAGCCGTGGAGAGGTTGTCGCTCCACTTGTAATTGGCCCCGGCGAAATTGAATTCATCGCTGCTGACTTTACTGATACCGGTAAAACCGCGCGCGGCTTTGCTGCCATTGGTGATGCTCATCTTTTGGTAGTCAGAAGAGTCGCGTTGATTGACGCTCTGAAGTTGCCCGCCATCGAAGGTGAGGTTGTCTATTTCCAGCGAGTTCAGCTGGCCACCTTGAAAGATTTGCGGCAGCAGGCGCGAGTCGTTGGCTAACAAAGTAGGCAATTTGGGCATCAGCGCGCCGATTTTTAGCGTGCTCTTCGAGGCGCGTAGTTTGCCGGTAATACCCAGATCGCCATAATTGTCTTCGGCTCGGTGAGTGCCGTTATCTAACTGCAGTAGGCCGGTGCCGCTCGTGCCGCGGCCAGAGTCGAGCTTAATGCCTAGGGTGGCGATAGTGTCGATGCCGACACCAATGGTGCCGTCGGTGTAGCCAGACTCGGCACGCAGTATAAAACCCTGCGCCCATTCATCGGCTTTGCTGTTGCCGTTAGCCGGATTGCCACCGGGCTGGCGGAAGTCGCGATTCATATAGAAGTTGCGCAGTTCAAGGCTGGCTTTACTGTCGCTAACGAAGTCGGCCTGAGCCAGGCTTGGCAGCGCAAGGCAGCCACCCAAACTAGCAAGGGTGATGGCGCGGGCGAGCGGGGAGGATCTCATTGTTGTTGTCTCCTGATTAGACTGCTGAACGAGCGCTTTATTAACGTTTCGTTACAGTCTGCAGCTTAAACAGGGGACCGCTATGTCAGCCTTTAGACCTTAGTCTGTGCGCGCAGTAGCGATGTGCGCGCACATGGCGGCTTAGGCGAAGCGTTGTTGCAGATAAGCGATGATAACTTTTGACTCGTACATCCATGTAACGCTGCCATTGTCGTCAATTCGCAGGCAAGGCACCTTGATGGCGCCGCCTTCAGTGAGCAAGGTTTCCCGTGCTACGGCGTCATTCATGGCATCCAGTAAAGCAATCGGCAGATTAAGTTGGCGAATAACTCGCCGGGTACGCACGCAAAACGGGCAGGCGCGAAATTGATACAAGCTCAGGCTGGCAGCGGCTTGATTAACAACAGCTTGCGCTTCTGCACTGCGTTTAACTTGCCGTGGTCGAGTGATGAAGTCGATAAAAATAATGAGTTGGCCCAGGCCAATTCTTAGGGCTTTGATCAGCACGCTGAGTATCCTCGAAGATGAAAAGTGGCGGCAGCTTACCTGAAGGTGGCCGGCATGGCGCACAGGCTTCGCGCAATATTTACAGGTGGCGCTAGCTTGTTGGCAGAAACCCATGTGTTGGGGCTTCTGCTGGGGCTGCTTAGCGAATCAGGCTAAGAAACTCGCTGCGTGTTGCCGCGTTTTCGCGAAACTCGCCGAGCATTACTGAGGTGACCATGGACGAATTTTGCTTCTCAACACCGCGCATCATCATGCACATATGCTGCGCTTCAATCACCACGGCCACGCCAAGGGCGCCGGTTACTTGCTGAATTGCTTCGGCAATTTGGCGGCTGAGGTTTTCCTGGATCTGCAGGCGACGGGCATACATATCGACAATTCGCGCTACTTTCGACAGGCCAAGTACTTTGCCGCTCGGGATGTAGGCGACATGCGCTTTGCCAATGAAGGGCAGCATGTGGTGTTCGCAGAGCGAATACAGCTCGATATTTTTGACCAGCACCATTTCACTGTTGTCAGAGCTGAAGAGCGCGCCATTGACGATTTCATCAAGGCTCTTGCTGTAGCCATTGCACAGGTACTGCATGGCTTTGGCTGCGCGCTTCGGGGTGTCAAGCAAACCTTCGCGGTCTGCGTTTTCGCCGAGTTGCGTCAAAATTGCGCTGTAGTTTTGTTCCAAGGACATGGTCTTTCCAATAGATAGTGCAGCCGCGCAGGGTAGGTTGCGGCGCCATTACTGACAACCCGTTAGCTCGGTTTTAGCCGACGAACGTGATAAATGCGCCTGTGTGGCTGGCGTTAGAGCAGAGTTATTCGTCGCGGCCTTCCAGCATGGTGCGCTTAAGTATCACGTAAATCGCGCCGCTGCCGCCGTGCTTGGCAATGCAGGAAGTGAAGCCGAGTACTTTGCTGTGTTGGCGCAACCAGGTGTTGACGTGGCTTTTGATTAGCGGCCGTTTGCCGTCTAAGCGGGCGGCCTTGCCGTGGGTAATCCGCGTGCAGCGAATCTCCAGTTTGTTCGCTTCGGCGAGAAAGGCCCACAGCGTTTCGCGGGCCTTCTCCACGCTCATGCCGTGCAGATCGAGGCTGCCTTCAAAGGGGATTTGCCCGGCCTTTAATTTTCGCATTTGGCTTTCTTGCACACCGTCGCGCGCCCAATACAGTTCTTCTTCGGCGGTCACGTCGAGCACAAAGAGGTCAGACAAACCGTCAATGGTCAGGCTGGTGGTGCGCACGGTGGCGGCTTGCCGGCGTTTGGCCAGCAATTGTCGATCGGCTTTGCTTTTGCCTATATCGGCACGGTCATGGCTGATCGGCTTTACGCCAAGGGTTGCCGATCTAAATAGATTTTCGTCGTCTTGCATAAAGCCTCCGCCAAGGTCGGCTAGCTTACCAGCACGCGGCTTGCCATCGGGCGGATTTAGTTGGCTGCGGCGCCAGCCCTTTGGGTGAGGCGTGGCGCAGATGACTTACTGAGGAAGACAGACCTGAGTCGGGCAGGCTGTTAGAATTGCCTCCCGTTTTGGAGGACTTTGCCGTGACCGATTCTCGCCTGCGCACCCTGCGTGACCACATTCGTTGGGCTGTTAGCCGCTTTCATGCAGCCGATTTGTTCTTTGGCCACGGCACCGATAATGCCTGGGATGAAGCGCGGCAGTTAGTGCTGGGCGCTGTGCATCTGCCTTTTGAAATTGCTGATAGCTATCTGGATTGCCGCTTGGAAGACGACGAGCAAGCGCACCTGCAAGAGATGCTGCGCCGGCGTATCGAAGACCGTGTGCCGACCGCTTATCTGCTCGGCGAGGCGTGGTTTTGTGGCATGCCATTTGTGGTCGATGAGCGTGTGTTGATCCCGCGTTCGCCAATTGGCGAGTTGATTGGTCAGCAATTCGAGCCTTGGCTGGCCCATCAGCCGAGTCGAATTCTCGACCTGTGCACGGGCTCTGGCTGTATCGGCATTGCTTGCGCGTTTAGTTTTCCCGATGCCGAAGTGGTGCTGGCTGATCTGTCGTTTGATGCGCTGGATGTGGCCAACGAAAATATCCTCCAGCACGGCCTGGAAGATCGCGTGTTTTCCGTGCAGAGCGATGGCTTTAATGAAATGCCCAAGCAACGCTTTGATCTGATTGTCTCGAACCCGCCTTACGTGGATGCCGAAGATATCGACGACATGCCTGCCGAGTACCGGCATGAGCCGGCGTTAGGCCTGGCTTGCGGTGAGGATGGTCTGGACTTGGTGCGGCGCATTTTGGCCCAAGCGGCGGATCATCTGACTGAACGTGGCACCTTGATTGTCGAAGTGGGCAATAGCCAAGTGCATGTGCGCGAACTCTATCCCGAGGTGGATTTCACCTGGCTTGAGTTTGAACAGGGTGGTCATGGGGTGTTCCTGCTCGCCGCTGCGCAGTGCCGTGAGCATCAAGCTATGTTCGCCTCGCGGATGCTTTGAACCTCTGCTGATGAAGGGCTTAGCGCACGATTAGCCAGAACAGCAGGGCCGCCTGGAACAGGCAGAATATGACCAAGCTGCTAATGGTAAAGCGCAAGGCACCCTCGTCGCGTTTGCTGGCCGCCAGTTGATCGTCTTTTTGGCGCAACTTAATCACTTGCTCGGCCAGCAATTGCTCGGCTTGTTGTAGCATGCTTCCTGCATCTAACAAGCTGATCACTTGCAGTTTTTCGTTGTTCCACTCGCCGCGCAAGTCACCTAAGGTACTCGCGCTATAGCTGCCTTTTATATGCGCGTCATCTTTATAGGTGATGGCAAACCCCAGTGCTTCGAGCACGTTATCGCGCCGGTTGCGCAGGTTCTCTTCAAAACTATCCTTGGCCGTAAAATCGTCACCGACCACCTTGTATTGGGCACAGCGTTGTTGCGCCCAAAGAATCCCTTGGGCGATTAAAAAGCGCCCTAAGCCGCGATTGCAGGGTTCAACTTGTAAGCCATTTTCGGGGCCGAACTGAATAGTGCGTAGTGTGTGATCAAGCCAGATTTCCAAGCTGTTTTGTTCTTTGTGCAGTTGTTGCGCCGGTAATTGCACTTTCAAACGCAGCAGGCTCAGGCTTGGGCTGTGACGCTCGCTACGGGCCAGTTCGGCAAAGCGCAGTGGGCGTGCGCCGCTGCCGCGCTCGTTGGCAAGGGGGGCTAAGCGCAATAACTGCCAATGCTTGGCTGGTAGCTCAAGCCATTGGTTTTTCAGTTGGCTAATTTGCTCGGCATGAGTTGGCAGTTCAGGGCTTTCAGACATTGCGGCTCCAGCAGTTGTTCGTGGTCTGTGAGGGCCGTGTGTGGCGCTTTAATTCTCGCAGCCTAGCTGATATTGCTCAGCGATCACACGCCAGGTGCCGTCAGTGGCTGGCGCGGGTATACTTTGCGCCTTTCGTTTTCGACCCGCGGAGCTCTCTGCATGTCCGGCAATACTTACGGCAAGCTGTTCACTGTTACTACTGCTGGCGAAAGCCATGGCCCGGCCTTGGTGGCTATTGTCGACGGTTGCCCGCCAGGGCTGGAACTGTCGCTGGAAGATCTGCAAGGTGATCTGGACCGGCGCAAGCCCGGCACCAGTCGCCACACAACGCAGCGCCAAGAAGAAGATGAGGTGGAAATCCTTTCTGGGGTATTTGAAGGCAAGACAACCGGTTGCCCGATTGGCTTGTTGATTCGCAACACCGATCAGAAGTCCAAAGACTATTCGTCCATCAAAGATTTATTTCGCCCAGCGCATGCTGATTACACCTATCAGCATAAATACGGGGTGCGCGATTACCGTGGCGGTGGGCGTAGCTCGGCACGGGAAACGGCGATGCGCGTGGCTGCAGGGGCCATCGCCAAGAAGTATCTGGCAACCCAAGGCATCACTGTGCGCGGTTATATGAGCCAGTTGGGGCCTATTGCGATCGAATTTAAGAGCTGGGAGTCGGTTGAGCAGAATGCGTTTTTCAGCCCGGACCCGGATAAGGTCGCCGAGCTTGAAGCGTATATGGACCAGCTGCGTCGCGATCAAGACTCGGTGGGCGCGAAGATCACCGTGGTTGCTGAGGGCGTGATGCCGGGCTTGGGCGAGCCGATTTTTGACCGCTTGGATGCCGAGTTGGCGCATGCGCTGATGAGCATCAATGCGGTGAAAGGCGTTGAAATTGGCGATGGCTTTGCCTGTGTTGCGCAGCGCGGTACCGAACACCGTGATGAGATGACTCCGCAAGGCTTTTTGAGTAATCACGCCGGCGGGATTCTCGGCGGGATTTCTTCAGGTCAGCCGATTGTGGCCCACTTGGCGCTCAAGCCAACCTCGAGCATTACCACTCCCGGTCGTTCGGTGGATGTGGCGGGTAACGCCTCAGAGGTGATCACCAAGGGCCGTCATGACCCCTGCGTAGGGATTCGAGCTACGCCGATTGCCGAGGCTATGATGGCGATGGTGTTAATGGATCATTTACTGCGTCATCGCGGCCAAAATGCCGATGTGCGGGTGTCGACGCCGGTGCTCGCGCAGCTGTGACCGCGCAGGCGCTGCCATATTGGCGGCTGTCGGGGTTTTACCTGTGTTATTTCGCGTTGCTGGGCGCCACGGCGCCTTTCTTAGCGCTGTATTTTGATTACCTAGGCTTCTCGCCGGCACGTATCGGCGAGCTAGTCGCCATCCCCATGTTGATGCGCTGCTTGGCGCCAAATTTGTGGGGCTGGCTGGGTGATCGTACTGGGCGGCGGTTACTGATCGTGCGCGTCGGCGCCTTCGCTACGTTAGTCAGCCTAAGCCTGATTTTTATCAGTAAAAGCTATGCCTGGCTGGCGCTGGTGATGGCCCTGCATGCTTTCTTTTGGCATGCGATCTTGCCGCAATTCGAAGTGATTACCTTGGCGCATTTGCGTGAGCAAGCGTCGCGCTATACGCAAATCCGTTTGTGGGGCTCGATTGGTTTCATTCTTGCCGTGGTTGCCTTGGGGGCGTTGTTTGATCGTTACAGTTTGGCGCTGTATCCGTGGCTGCTCTGGGCGATTATTGCCTGTATTGCGTTGAGCAGTTGTTGGATTCCAGATGCGCAGCCATATGTGGCCGGGCGCGATACGCCGATTGCTGGTTTTGTCGCGCAGCTACGTCAACCGGGTGTCTTGGCGTTTTACCTGTGTGTGGCGCTGATGCAGTTGTCGCACGGGCCTTATTACACCTTCATCACCTTGCATTTAGAGCATCTGGGCTATTCGCGCGGTTTGATTGGCGGGCTCTGGGCCTTGGGTGTGCTGGCGGAAATTGTCTTGTTCATGTTTATTCCGCGCCTACTGCTGCATGTCAGTCTTCGGCAGATGTTAATTATTAGCTTTTTACTGGCAGCCCTGCGTTGGCTGTTATTGGGTTTTCTTGCCGATCAGCTCAGCGTTTTGCTGTTTGCTCAGCTGCTGCATGCGGCTACGTTCGGCAGTTTTCATGCTGCGGCAATTTTGTTTATACAGCGCAGTTTTGGCCCGCAGCAACAAGGCCAGGGGCAGGCGTTGTATGCAACCTTAGCCGGGGTTGGCGGTGCGGCTGGCGCTTTGTATGCGGGCTACAGTTGGGCTGCGCTGGGGCCGGCTTGGACATTCGCCTTGGCGGGCCTAGCGGCATTGGCGGCAGCCGTTATTATGCTGCGTACTTTGCCGGTTGCCGAGCCGAGCGTGGTTAGCCGCAGCGCTTAATACAGCGGTGTTGGTTAGCCATTGGCCCTGGCGTCCCTATAGCTAGCAGTCGATTGCGTCTGGCGTCTGCGCCTTTTAACTGAGTTGAGTGTTGTTGATGAGTATCCTGAGCGTGTATCCGCAATTTTCTCCCCAACTGCCGAGCAAAGTGCTTACCCATGCAGAAGATATCGCC
>JBBKVZ010000094.1:0-3462 GCA_037968715.1 Pseudomonas sp. | reverse complement strand
GTCAGGGAGATGAAACCTTCCTCGGCCAGTTCGTATTCACGACGGTCGCTAACCAGAACCTCGGTAGGAATCTTGGTTTCGATTTCGCCCATGCTTTCGAAGTGGTGCAACGGCAGGTCTTCTACCGCGCCACCGCTTTGTGGGCCGATGATGTTTGGGCACCAGCGGAACTTGGCGAAGCTGTCGGTCAGCTTGCTGGCGAAGGTGTAGGCCGTGTTGCCCCACAGATAGTGCTCGTGGCTGTTGGCGACGTTTTCTTTGTAGACGAAGCTTTTTACCGGGTTGTCTTCTGGGTCATAGGGGTTACGCAGCAGGAAACGCGGTACGGTCAGACCCACGTAGCGGGCATCTTCTTGCTCGCGGAAGCTCTGCCATTTGGCGAACTGCGGACCTTCAAAGTGGTCTTTGAGGTCTTTCAGATCCGGCAAACCGGTGAAGCTTTCCAGACCGAAAAACTTCGGCCCAGCTGCGGCGATAAATGGCGCGTGGGACATGGTGGCGACGCTGGCCACATATTGCAGGGTCTTGATGTCCGGTGAGCTCGGGTCGAAGAAGTAGTTGGCGATAATCGCGCCCACTGGCTTGCCACCAAACTGGCCGTATTCGGCGGTGTAGATGTGCTTGTAGAGGCCCGACTGCATGATCTCGGGTGAATCTTCAAAGTCATCCAGCAGGTCTTGCTTGGAGGCGTTGATGATTTCCAAGGCAATGTTTTCGCGGAAGTTGGTCCGGTCAACCAGCAACTTCAGGCCGCGCCACGAAGACTCCAGCGCCTGAAACTCGGCGTTATGCAGGATTTCATCCATTTGCCGGCTGAGCTTGGCGTCGATTTCCGCGATCATGCGGTCGACCATGGCCTTTTTGACTGGCTCGTTTTCATTCTGCGGCTTGAGCAATTCTTCGATGAAAGCCGACACGCCACGCTTGGCGATGTCATAGGCTTCGTCATCGGGGGTCAGCTTGGTTTCGGCGATGATGCGGTCAAGAATGCCGTATTCGGCGGTGTCGCTGTTGCTATTAGCTACTGCACTAGTGCTCATAAATTAGCTTCCTTGTTAATTAGATCAGGAGTCCAGTTGACCTTGGGCGGCCAGACCTAACTCGGTGAGAACACGCTCGCGGGAATCGTCGTCGGCCAGCACGCTTTCAATGGCTTTGCGAAAGGCGGGTGCATTGCCAAGCGGGCCTTTGAGTGCGACTAGCGCGTCGCGCAGTTCCATGAGTTTTTTCAACTCAGGAACTTGCTCAACCAGATTGGCCGGGTTGAAGTCTTTCATCGAGTTGATCCGCAGTTGCACGGCTAGCTCTTCACCTTCAACTTCGTCCTGCAGGCGGTTGGGTACACCGAAGGTCAGGTTGAGTTCCTGTTTGGCCAGCACTTCATCGAAGCTGTTTTTGTCGATGCTGATCGGCTTGCGATCTTCGATTTTGCGCTCGTCGGCGCGCTGGGTGAAATCGCCCAAAACCATTAATTTTAACGGCAGTTCGATCTCTTCCTGAGCGCCGCCAGTGGCCGGCTTGAACGTGACGTTAATGCGTTCCTTAGGTGCTACAGAGCCTTCTTTGGCCATGCTTGTTCTCCTTTACGATTATGGCCCGGAGGCCTCTGGGCGCTCACACGCCCTATTCCAGTACCACCTCAAGGTCGAGATGGCACAACCTGCGATAAATCCCTTCGCGGCTTTCGCGTACGGCATGATTTTGTGGCAGCAACTCACAGCAGCTGTGCAGCAGGCGCAGCACCTCGAGGGCAAGGTCCGGCTCCCAGTCGCCAAGACTTGAGGCTTGGAGTTTCTGGTCGAGGGATTCCAGTTGGGTTTTTGCCAGTTCGTATTTCTTGGCGGCCAAGCACAGACGGGCGAGTGCCAGTTGCCAGTAAAATCGTTCGCGGCCGCCAGAGGCATTCGCTAGCCCTTGTTTGAGTTCTTGCACGGCGGCTTTTAGGCCGTCCTTGCGCAGTTTCGGTAAGCACTCTTGCAGGGCAGCTTCCCACTCGGCTTGATTGCCTTCTTGGCTGTTGCTGGCCGCTGTCGGCGCGCTGGCAGGCGCTTGTAAGTGCGGGAGAACGTGGGCGCTAATCCAGCTGCGAGTGGCTGCGTCAGCAAAGTTAACGCCATCATGAAAACGTAAATCTTCCAAACCGCTTACACGCTGTAAAAACAACGCTAATTGGATTTCTACCTCACGCATTGCCTGTTCGGCATCCAGCGCCTGCAGGCATTCCCACGCAAGGTATTGGCCATCGAGCCAGAACGGCGAGCGGGCAATACTGGCTTCTAAGTCGACCAGTAGGTCGGCGTATTGGCCTTGCTGAAAACGCTCCTGATAGTTGCTGAGTTTGTCTGCCGGCAGGCCGCGTAATGCGGTGATTTGTTCGGCGTTGCGCTCTGGCAGGCTGTCGATCGGTAGCCACAGCAGGGTGCGGGCCAGGCGCAGGGCGCGTAAATCGCTGGCTTTTTGTTTAAGCCAGTAGGCGCACAGTGGGCGGGCCTGATCTTGTAAATTGCGCAAACTTTTGTGCGCATCTTTCTCGTGATCGATCGTCGCGCCCGGCGTAAGGATCTGATTGGCCGCTTGTTTGACCTGGGCGATTACCGCGCCAACGCTGCCCGGCTCAGGTTGACCTTGGCTGGCGCGATTGACCAGTTCATCTAAGCGGCGGCACAAGGGTAAAAGCAGCGGCGCATCCTGGCCCAAATGCGCCGACAGGCAGGTGTCGAGACCGCGCAACTCAGTGGCCAAACTACGGAACAAGACCAGCTGTTCACCAATCGGCACATGCTCAGCCAGTGCCTGCTCTAAACGCGGCAACAGCCAGCTGATAGCTGCTGCTCGGGTGCGAGATTTACGCGGATGTAAATCGTCCCAATGGTTCAAGCAGAGGTAATGCAGCAGGCTTATGCCCGCCTGCAAACCGGCAAAAGATTCGCGCTGATAAAGCCCCCAGATTAACCAGGCGGCAACCCGTAAATCTTTACTGTGCAGGCTAAGTAACGTTTCACTGCCTTCACGAATTTTTTGCCAGTCAATTGCCCCTGCCTCATGTAAGGCAGTGGCTTTATTTAATTCGTTTTCTAATGTTTCATATTCGGGCGAATATCGTACGTCTGTACCAGCAAATTGGCTTTGATTAATAGGTGACTTGGCCAGTTGTAAATATTGCGCGGTAAGCTTGCTTGAATAGGTCATTCCATGACTCTGTTAATGGTGCTTATAGTTCATGCATGGTTACTATTATTAATAGTGCAGGCATTTTGCTATTAAGCTGTGCAATTCTTTGCACATTGGCCGCGCAGGAAGTTGCGCAGTTATTTTCTAAGGACCGCATCCTAGACGCATCAGCTCAATTGGGCAACGCCAGAAAATGCGCGCTACGTCGCAGCTACAAATTGTTATAGGTTTTCTTTTGGTAAATGTGAACTGTGCACACTGCGCAACTTTCTGCGCACTAGTTGTTGATTA
>JBBKVZ010000093.1:0-2717 GCA_037968715.1 Pseudomonas sp. | reverse complement strand
CAATGATTCGACCATGACCTACCGCCTGGCTATGCAGTGCGATTTTGGCCGTAACTTTACCGAGAGCAGCAACGGTAGGCTTACGGGTTATTGGGATGCTGCTTACACCTATTGGCAGGGTGATAGCACGGCTGACAACAACAGCCTGTCGCTGAGCCCGGTGTTCGTTTATGAGTTTGCCGGTGAGACGTTTAAGCCTTATCTGGAGGCCGGCATCGGTGTGGCGTTGTTCTCCGATACCGAACTGAACCACCAAGACCTTGGCTCCTCGTTTCAGTTTGAAGACCGCCTAGGTTTTGGTGTGCGCTTCAATGGTCAAGAGATCGGCCTGCGCGCCCTGCATTACTCAAATGCTGGGATTAGCAGCTCCAATGATGGGGTCGAGAATTACAGCCTGCATTACGCCATGGCGTTTTGAGGCCTCGGTTATGCCGGGTGTTTGTCGGCTATCAAAAACTCAATGTGTAGGGTGGGCTGTAGCCCACCAACTATTGATAGGTTTGCCGGTGGTGGGCCGAGGCCCACCCTACGAGCCAGTTCAACGCTAGTTCGTGCGCAATCTGGTTGAACGCCGCGCCTTAATCCAACACCTTGAGTTGCTCTACCCAGATCAGTTCACAGGCGCCGTTGCCGGTGTCTTCGCGGCTCAGTGAGCTGCTCCAGCGATAACCATCTTTGCCGTCAACTTGCACCAACTGGCCGCTCAGTTGAATGAGTTGACCTTGCTTTACGCGCGCCAAGGTTTGCGCCACCAGCGAGTTGGCCGGAATCATATGCATATTGGCGCTGTGAATTTCGATCTCGCGGCGAGGGATCGGAAATTCATCAACCCGCCAGTGATACCAGCGGTTACTTTGGCTAATGCGGATGTCTTTCAGCACTTGCGGGTCGGCCATCGGGCCCCAGCCTAGGGCCAGGTCGGTCGGTGCCAGCTCAGCGCCGCGGTCAAAGTGATAGTCCTCGCGGCCCAGCACCCGCGCTTCAAGACTGAACGCCTCTAGCGGAGTGATCCGATAGTCAGCCAGTTGCACGCTGCCGTCGTTGCGGGTTACCGGCTGCACGGCCGGCTCTAGCAGGATGATACGAGCCATCCACAGCGCGGCAATAATCGCCAAGCCGTAGATCAAGCGCTGCAAGGTCATGGGCGGTTATCGAGCGATAGGTGCATACAGGTTACTCAACTATAAATAGTCGCCAAGCCTTGGCGCTCTTCCAAGCATTCTGGTGAGGCCATTTCGAATTCGCGACACACCCACGGACGGTTCTCGTAGATGGTGCAGAGCATGCTGTCGCGATCCAGCGCCACGCACCAGCCGTCGTCGAGGCGCAGCATGACTTCGCCGCCCCACTCGTCGATATCGATATAGCGTTTAGGTACGCCGGTGTCGCTGAGCAGAATCACTTCCAGCTGGCAGCAGCAAGCCGCGCAGTTGGCGCACGTGACGGCGGCTGGTGCCTCGATGGGGGTAACAGGAATTAGCTGGTCTTTACTCATGGGCGCAGTGTAAATCAGCAGCCGTGTTCGACGGTATGGCAACTGACCACGGGTTGGCTTTTATCTGCGCCGGGCCAACCTGTGCAGTAGGGGCAGTAGCACGGCCCAGAGCAGCGCTAGCACCAACAGCGTTGTGGTGGTGCCGTAGGGCAGGCTTACGCCGGCCAGTTGCGCGCCAGCATAATAAGACAGCGGCGCGCTGACGGCGCCCAGTAAGCTGGCGCGCCACCAAGGGCGCGCAGTCCAGGCCAAGCAGTGCAATAGGGTGCTGGCCAGCAAGGGCCAGAGCAGTGCCAGCCATAACGGCACCAGCAGGCGTGGTTGGCCGAAATCAAATACGCCAAGGTGCAGCAGCGTGCTGTCGACAGTCACCCCAACCAGCAGGGCACTTAGCAGCAGCTTGCCTTCGGCTGCCAAGCTACTCAGCCAGCCAAGGTGCACGCCGAGCACCAGCAGCGGCACGCCTAGCAACCAGGGGTACTGCGGGCTGAGCACCGAGGCGAACCAGCCGAGCTGAAACAGCGCGGCATTCACCAGCTTATTAGGCATCGAAGCGGCCGAGCAGTGGCTCGCCATGGGCTGCTGGTTTGGTCAGCAGTAATTGTGCGGTGCCGATGCTGCGCTCGATAAAGCCGCCCTCGCAGTAACACAGGTAGAACTCCCACAGCCGGTAGAAGTACTCGTCGTAGCCCAGCGCTTCGAGCTGGTGCTTGGCGCTGCCGAGGTTGTCGTGCCAGTGACGCAGGGTGCGCGCGTAGTGTTGGCCGAAGTCTTCCATATGGTGCAGGGTCATGTCGGTGTCGCGGCTGACGATCTCCAGCATTTTGCTCACCGAGGGCAGGGCGCCACCGGGGAAGATATACCGCTGAATAAAGTCGACGCTATTTTTCGCCTGCTCGTAACGCTGGTCGCGGATGGTGATGGCCTGCAGCAGCATCATGCCGTGCGGCTTGAGCAGCTTGGCGCAGTGCTTAAAGTAGGTGGGCAAAAACCGATGGCCGACCGCTTCGATCATTTCGATCGAAACCAGCTTGTCGTACTGGCCGCTCAGGTCGCGGTAGTCCTCCAGCAGCAAGGTAATGCGGTCTTGCAAGCCCTGCTTTTCGATACGCGCTTTGGTGTAGTCGAACTGTTCCTGCGACAGGGTGGTGGTGGTTACTCGGCAGCCATAGTGACTGGCCGCGTATAACGCCATGCTGCCCCAGCCGGTGCCGATTTCCAG
>JBBKVZ010000092.1:0-3732 GCA_037968715.1 Pseudomonas sp. | reverse complement strand
CTGTTGGCATTCACCCAGTTCCTCGGGCAATTGCTCGAGTTGGTTGTCGGTGAGAATCAGCCAGCGCAGCTTGGCGGGCAATGCCGCTGCGGGCAGGTGACGAATCTGGTTGGCCTTGAAACCGACCATCTGCAGTTGCGGGCATTGGCCCAGCACCGCCGGCACCTCGGTAAAACGATTGTCCGAGCAAAACAACACGCGCAATTTATGCAGGCGCGCGAGATCGGCGGGCAGGCTGTGCAACTGGTTGCCCGAAAGGTTGAGCACTTCAAGGCTATCGGCGAGGGTAAAAATCGCCTCTGGGAACTCACTTAAGTCGGCCGCTAGATCAAGACGGCGGATGCCCGTCAGTTCGCCGCGTTGCAGTTGTTCAAGGCTGTGCATGGGCTGGCCCGGTCGCATAAAAGGCGGCGAGCTTAGCATTTTGTGCGGGGGGATTTGCCTTGGCCGAGACTTGGGCAGGCAACATGTTTAACTCAGTAGGCGACTCTATGCGCCCTACGCTTGCTGCGCTGCAGTAAATTCGCCCGGTGTAAGGCTACCGTTGGTCACTTGGCGGTGGGGAATATTTACTCAGGTTTATAGTTGTAAACCAGCTTAATTCGGCCTCTTCGGGGCCGTGCTGCAAGCCTTGTGGCGCCAGCGTTTCAGCTCATTCTTCGGCAGAAGAAAATAGAAGGTTTGCATGAGCTAAATAGCGTGTTAAAAAAGTCCGCTTTTTTTAATCCAACATCAACAAGAGGTAACCATCCCCAACTATGACCATGCGCATCTGCATCTTGGAAACCGACATCCTCCGACCTCAGTTGATTGAGCAGTACCACGGCTATGGCCGAATGTTCAGGCAGTTGTTTGAGAAACAGTCAATACCGGCGCAGTTCGATGTGTTTAACGTGGTGGAGGGTTGTTATCCCGACGGCGAGCAGGCTTATGACGCCTACTTGATTACCGGCAGCAAGGCCGACTCGTTTGGCAGCGACCCGTGGATTGAGACCCTGCGCGAGTTTCTGCTCAATCGTTATCAAAGCGGCGCGCGGCTGATCGGTCTTTGCTTTGGGCATCAGCTATTGGCCTTGATGCTTGGCGGCAAGACAGAGCGTGCCAAGCAGGGTTGGGGGATTGGCGTTAATCGTTATGTGCTGCTGGAGCAATCCGAGTGGATGAGCCCGCAACTAGAACACCTCGATCTGTTGGTGTTCCATCAAGACCAAGTTACCCAGCTGCCAGACAACGCCACGCTGCTGGCCAGCAGTGAGTTCTGTCCGAACGCTGCGTACCGTATTGGTGAGCAAGTGCTGTGCTTTCAGGCCCATCCTGAGTTCGTGGATGATTATGAGTTGGCGCTGCTTAACCTGCGTCGCGAGTTCCTTGGCGAGGCGCGCTATCAGCAAGCACTGGCCAGCATGAGTGTGCAACATCACGGCGTAGTGGTGGCGCAGTGGATGCTACGGTTTGTTGAGCAACAGCGCGCGCAGAAAAGCCTCGCTGCCTGAGTAATGTTAAAGCGCAGAAACGACTAGGCCCGCATTTGCGGGCCTAGTCGTTTCTGCGGGCGTTTCGCTGGGCTTAGTTGTCGTAGCCCAGGTTCGGCGACAGCCAGCGTTCGCTGACGCTTAGCTCTTGCTGCTTACGCGCGGTGTAACTGTCGATTTGGTCTTTGTCGATTTTGCCGACGGCGAAGTACTGCGCCTGAGGGTGGGCGAAGTACCAGCCGCTGACTGAGGCCGCCGGGAACATGGCGTAGTGTTCTGTGAGGAATACACCGCTGCGGCCCGCCTGGTTTTCTGTGGCGGCTGGGTCGAGCAGGTTGAACAGCGTGCCTTTTTCGGTGTGATCCGGGCAAGCAGGGTAGCCGGGGGCAGGGCGGATGCCCTTGTACTGTTCCTTGATCAGCTCGTCGTTTTGCAGTTGTTCGTCTGGCTCATAGCCCCAATAGGTTTTACGCACTTGCTGGTGCAGCCATTCGGCGCAGGCTTCGGCCAGGCGGTCGGCCAAGGCTTTGACCATGATCGAGTTGTAGTCGTCACCGGCGTTTTGATAGGCCTTGGCCACCTCTTCTGCACCGATGCCCGCAGTGGTGATAAAGCCACCTACGTAATCGGTCAGGCCGCTGTCCTGCGGTGCGACGAAGTCGGCGAGGGCGAAGTTCGGTTTGCCGTCCGGCTTGATAGTCTGCTGGCGCAGGTGATGCAGTTTGGCCAGTGGCTTGCCGTCGTCGCCATACAGCTGGATATCGTCGTCTTGCACTTGATTGGCCGGCCAGAAGCCGAATATCGCGCGGGCGCTGATTAGCTTCTCGTCGATCAGTTTGCGCAACATGGTCTGGGCATCGTTGAATAGGTCGGTAGCGGCTTGGCCAACTACTTCGTCGGTCAAGATGCGCGGGTATTTACCGGCCAGATCCCAAGAGATAAAGAACGGAGTCCAGTCGATATATTCGGCCAGAACATTCAGGTCGATATTGTCCAGCACCTGGGTGCCGGTAAAGCTCGGCACGGTCGGCTGGTAAGTGCTCCAGTCAAACTTGGGCTTTTTCGCCACGGCGGCGGCGTAGGGCAGGCGCTCGGTGCGCGAGCTGCGGGCGGCGGTGCGTTCGCGCGTTTCGATGTATTCCAGTCGCGTACGTTCGACGAAGGCTGGCTTCAATTCTTTGGACAGCAACTGGGTAGCCACGCCCACGGCGCGGGAGGCGTCGGTGACGTAGATCACCGCATCGTTTTGATACTTGGGCTCGATCTTCACCGCCGTGTGGGCTTTGGAGGTGGTGGCGCCGCCGATCATCAGCGGCAGGTGGAAACCCTGACGCTGCATTTCGCGGGCGACATGCACCATCTCATCCAGCGACGGGGTAATCAGGCCGGACAGGCCGATGATGTCGCATTTCTCGGCGATGGCGGTTTGCAGGATCTTCTCCGCCGGCACCATCACGCCCATATCGACGATGTCGTAGCCATTGCAGCCGAGCACCACGCCGACGATGTTCTTGCCGATGTCGTGCACGTCGCCTTTTACCGTGGCCATCAAAATTTTGCCCTTGGCTTCGGGTTTGTCGCCTGTTTCCAGTTCAATAAAGGGAATCAGGTGGGCGACCGCTTGTTTCATAACCCGGGCGGATTTAACCACCTGCGGCAGGAACATCTTGCCTTCGCCGAACAGGTCGCCGACCACGTTCATGCCGGCCATCAACGGGCCTTCGATCACTTCAATCGGGCGCGCGCATTGCTGGCGGCATTCCTCGGTGTCTTCGACGATAAACGCGGTGATGCCTTTTACCAGCGAGTGCTTGAGGCGCTCGACCACGCTCCAGCTGCGCCACTCTTCGGTTTCGGCCTCTTTCACGCTGCCGTCGCCCTTGTAGTTGTCGGCGATGGCCAGCAAGGCATCGGTGCCGCCTGCGTTGCGGTTGAGCACCACGTCTTCGACCGTGTCGCGCAGCAGTTTGGGAATCTCGTCGTAGATTTCCAGTTGGCCGGCGTTGACGATGCCCATGGTTAGGCCGTTCTTGATCGCGTAGTACAAGAACACCGAGTGGATCGACTCACGCACTGGGTTGTTGCCGCGGAACGAAAACGACACGTTAGATACACCGCCGGAAGTTAGAGCGTAGGGCAGTTCGTCGCGGATATAGGCGCAAGCCTCGATAAAGTCGACCGCGTAGTTGTTGTGTTCCTCAATGCCGGTGGCGATGGCAAAGATGTTCGGGTCGAAGATGATGTCCTGCGGCGGGAAGCC
>JBBKVZ010000091.1:0-4373 GCA_037968715.1 Pseudomonas sp. | reverse complement strand
TGCAGGCGCTGGCGTTTGAGTGTCATCACGCCACCGCCTTCTGCGCACCAGACGAACTCACTGGCTGGGGTAATGCTGGCCTCGGTTACATCCATGCCGAACGAGTCCTCGCTGAACCGGACGATGTATTGCTGGGTTTTGTGATTGAACCCCACCAGCCCCTTGAGTTGGTCGGCGGCGGCGCAGATATCAGCAGATTGAATCGTCATGGCGAACCTCACAGAGTAATCCGCCGCATGCTAGCAACGGCGGCGCTGCGTGCCTTGAGCCGGGTCAATAGAGCTGTAATTAGCGTTATTCACGGGGCTGCTGCGCCAAGGTTAAGCTGGGTTACGGCTGCGTGGCGGCTTTTTCCAGTTGCAGTAATTGCGCTTGGTTTAGCCATAGTTCCGGGCGGTTGAGCGGGGTTTCAGCAGGCAATAGCGGGTTGCTTAATTCGAAAATATGCCGTTGCGAAAGCTTTGTTTGCTGCAGCAGTACCCCGTAATACGCAAAGAACAAACGGTCAAATGAGCCATCGGCCAGCGCGCGCTCCAAGCCAACGCGCAGGGTTTCGGCCAATTGCGGATTGTCTGGTGAGACGAAAAAATAGGAGGTGGTCGGGTAGTGCAAAATGATGTGCGGGTCGACCTGTAAACCTAACTGGCGATAACTATCGGCCTCGCGCCAAACCTCCAGCAGTGAGCGTGGGAAGTAGTCGAAGCGCCCGGCCGCGAGCATATGAAAGAGACCTTGGTAGTTGGCGCTGGTCTCCACGGGCAACCCGTTAAACTCAAGAATTTTTCGGTCTGGCCAGTCGTGCCCTTGGCCTGCATGTAACTGTTGTAAATCGTCTAGGCTGTGAATATTTTGCAGGAGTTGTCCCTGGTTTTTGCCCAGCAACGCTACACGCCAGCCCATCAACCCTTTGTCGATACTGATGCGTACCGGTAACAGCTTGGCTTCGCGCTCGACACTGGTCATCGACCAGACCACATCTACATTGCGGCCCAGCTCAAGTTCGGCCAATGCACGATCTTGAGCCATGCTGTTGGCCGAAGGCGTAATGAGTAAAGGGCTTTGCGCTTTGTCTAAAGCCAGCTGCAAGAGTGCCAAGGCGTAACGGTCGCGTTGTTCATAGCCGCTAAATGAGCGTGGGTAGCGCACGCTTGACTGGGCCGCGCTAGGTTGCAGGCTGTTAACGGCTGTGTCTGCCCATGCAACTAAGGGCATAGCAAGTAGCAAGCACAGACCAAGAATACTCAAAGGGCGGTGTTGTGGTCGCGTGAGTGGAGAGCATCTATGCATGGCAGGTGCCAGTATCCATTGGCCTAAAACGATGCCAAGTATCGCACCGGCAGGCTGAACTGGCGATTGCTGAACGCCGCGTTTGTGTGCAGTTTGCTCGGCGTTTTTGGGTTCTCGGCCTGCCGCTTAGCGGCTCAGCGCTGTTGCAGGCGGCGGCGGAAGGCTCCGGGAGTTTCGCCGCACAGTTGCTTAAATAATCGGGCGAAGGCTGCGCGGTCTTGATAGCCGACGGCCAGGGCCACACGCTCCAGTGAGGGCTGCGGTTGTTGCAGGGCAACTTGCGCGGCACTTATGCGTAAGCGCTGGATATAGTCATTGGGGGTTAAGCCGGTTGCCGCCCGGAAGCGGCGCAACAAAGTGCGGGTCGAGCAGTGCAGGCGCTCAGCCAGCGCAGGTAACTCTAGTGTTTGGGCAAAATGCTGCTGCAGCCAGAGCAGTAATGCGCTGAGTTGACTGTCGTCTTTGCACGGCTCAGGCAGCAACGGATGAAAGCGCGTTTGTTGACCGCGATGCAGATCGACCAGCAACGCCTGCGCGACTTGTTGGGCCAAATCGTCGCCGGCGTGTAAACGCACAAGGTGCAAACACAAATCCACTCCGGCTTGCGCGCCAGCTGAGCAAAAGCGGTTTTGGTATTCGCTAAACAGCGCCTGCTGGTTCAAGGTGATATGGGCAAATCGATGCCGAAAGACCGCTGCCAGCGCCCAGTGGGTGGTGGCCTGACCACCATCAAGAACGCCCGCGGCGGCCAGCAAAAATGCGCTGCTGCACAAACTGGCCAGTTGCTGGCTAAGGGGGCGTTGCGCCAGCCAGTCGAGTAGAAGCTTATTGCTGGTCAAGGTCGCGTCTATATCGCTGCCAGTGGCGGGCAGTACCACCAGGTCGGCCTCGGCCGCCAGCGGTAAACCGCCCTCAATACTGATCTGTGCATAGGGCAGTTGCACGCTGTGTCCATCCAGGCTGAAGCGCTGCACGTTAAACAGGTGCCGGCCTGCTAGCTGGTTGGCCAAGGCGAAGGTATCGCAGATTAGGCTCAAGCTGGAGCAGACAGTCTGCGGGCAAACAAAAACAGCGATACGAATCATGAGTATCAATCGATGAAAATATGTGGCGATTATGAACACAAGGTTGTCATTAATGCCAATCGCATTCAGCCTGCGCGGCAACCATACTGGGATGCTTATCACGCCGGAGTTATCTTATGTCTGCTGCCAATGTGGCCTTAATTACTGCTTTTTATAGCGCCTTCCAGCGACAGGATGCCGAGACCATGGCGGCCTGTTACGCCGAAAATGTACGCTTCAGCGATGTCGTCTTTGTTGCTCTGCAAGGGCGCGAGGCCAGTGATATGTGGCGCATGCTGTGCAGCCGGGCACAGGATTTTTCACTAACCTTTACGGCGGTCACGGCAGACGAACAGCGCGGCTCGGCGCGTTGGACGGCGCAGTACACCTTCAGTGCCACTGGTCGCACGGTGATCAATGAGATTGCCGCTGAGTTTGTGTTCAAAGAGGGTCTGATTATTGAACACCGCGATCATTTTGATTTGTGGCGCTGGAGTCGTCAGGCGCTCGGCCTGAAGGGTCTGCTGTTGGGCTGGTTGCCGCCGGTACAAGCGGCCATACGTCGACAGGCCCGGCAAGGACTGGCTGCTTTCCAAGCGCGTAACTAGGGTTGCTTGGGTCGATAAATAATAGCTCGCACGCGGGCTATTGCTGGCAACGCTGAATGCCCGGAGGGCGCCCTGATGAGAGCCAATTACGCACTGTGTGTTTTGTTAGCCTGCTCGGCGTTGGCCGCTTGCGCCGGCTCGGACAAGTCGCGTCTGCTCACCTTAGAGTTAATGCCTGGGCCGCAGAATTTGGGGCATATCGCCCAAGCGAGTCTCACCGAACAAGGGGCCAATACCGGCATCAGTATATTTGTGGGCGGGGTGCCAGCCAGCATGGGGCGCCCGTTGCAAATTTACAGCTATATCTATCCGGGTTCCTGCAGCAATCTGGCTGTGCAACCGGCCTTTAGCTTGAATGAAAATGTGCGCGCGGAACGGACAAGTAACGGCTGGTACCTCAGCAAACGCCTCGCCGTCAGCCTAGCAAGCTTGTCTGCTCAACCATACGCCCTGCTGCTGCGCAGTAGTCCTGCTGATAACAGCCTGACGCTGTTCTGTGGCGATATCGAGTAAAAAATAGAGCGGCGCTGCGGCGCCCTCAGGCTCACGCTATATGCTTAGGCGCAAGCGTTAGCAACCTTGACTCAGGACAAGGGGAGGCTGGCAGCAATTGTTAGGCTGGAACGCCACGCTAGGTTGCGGAGTCCCCGATGCGCGAGTCCATCAACAAACAGTGGCATACCTTGGGTACTGAGCACTGTTTGCAGTTATTGCAGGTCACGGACATCGGTTTGAGTCGCGCGGAGGCGCTGTCTAGGCTTGACGAGTTTGGTCCCAACTTATTAGCGCAACGCGCCAGCCTTTCGCCGTTGCGGCGTTTTTTGCTGCAGTTTCACAACGTGCTGATCTATGTGTTATTGGCCTCAATGCTGATGACTCTAGCGCTGGGCGAGTGGCTGGATGCCGGGGTGATCGGTGCTGTGGTGCTGATCAATGCGGCGATCGGATTTATCCAGGAAGGTAAAGCCGAGCAGGCGATGCGCGCGATTCAGTCGATGCTCACTGTGCAAAGTCGTGTACGTCGTGATGGCGAGGTCGTTAGCCTCGCCGCCGATAATTTGGTGCCCGGCGACGTGGTGTTACTGGAAGCAGGGGAGCGGGTGCCAGCTGACTTGCGGTTGCTTGAGGCGCGCGAGTTGCGCATTGATGAAGCGCCGCTGACGGGCGAATCACTGCCCGTCGATAAGCACACAACCTTAGTAGCCCTCGAGGCCAGTGTGGGCGATCGCGCTTGCATGGCTTATTCGGGTACCTTGGTCACGGCAGGCTGTGGTTTTGGCGTGGTGGTGGCTACCGCTGGCGATACTGAACTGGGTCATATCAGTCGCCTGTTGGGGGCTGTGACGACACTGCAAACGCCGCTGTTGGCTGATATGGCACGCCTTGCCAAACAACTCACACTGATTATTGTTGG
>JBBKVZ010000090.1:0-16636 GCA_037968715.1 Pseudomonas sp. | reverse complement strand
TGGCCACCGCGTGTCCATTGCCACCAGCCATATAGTTGTAAAACGGCAAACACGCCTTGCAAGAGCATGTCGGAGTAGAGTTTTACTTCGTAAAACAGCCAGCTATAGATCACCACCATCGCTAGGCCGATTGGCCAGCACCAAGGGTTTTGTCGCACGGTCAGCCATACGGCCAGTACGCCCAAGGTGGCGGCGAGCAGTTCAATTGCAGTCATGGGTTGAGCTCCAAACGGTAAAAAGAGTGCGTGCTGCGGGCTTGACTAGCCGGCTGCGCAGGCAGGGCTCAGGGGTAGTCGATGGCGGTGATGTACCAGGTTTTCTCGCCTGTTGGCGTTTGCACGCACACCTCAGCGTCCAGCGCTTTGCCCAATAACGCTCGCGCAAGTGGCGAGTCGATACTGATCAGGTGGGTTTTTAGATCCAGTTCGTCCGGGCCGACAATCCGGTAGCGTGAGGCAATACCGTCGTCATCCTCTAGGCTTACCCAAGCGCCAAAATAGACTTTATTTGGCTCGCTGGGGTGGGCGCTCACCACCTTGAGGCTTTCTAAACGCTTGGTTAAAAAGCGTACGCGACTGTCGATTTCGCGGAGCATTTTTTTCCCATAGGTATATTCGGCGTTTTCAGAGCGGTCACCTTGGGCCGCTGCTTCGCTCACCGCCTGGGTGACTTGCGGGCGGCGCACATGCCAGAGCTCATGGAACTCGGCGCGCATGCGCGCTTCGCCTTCGGGGGTGATCAAGGCGGTGCCGGCGGTGCGAGGTGGACGATAACGGCTCATAGGCTGCGCTAATAAAAATTAAGCCGGCAGTTTAGCAAGCTCAGCCCTCGCGTAGCACTGTCAGTGGGCTGGCATTTAGTGCGCGCCGGGTGCCCAAGATGCCCGCGCCGCCAACCAGCAGGGCGCCGATTATGGGCAGTAATAACAGCCATGGGTGGGGCTGCCATACCAGGTCAAAGACCCAACGGTAGAGTAGCGCGCTGATCAGCTCGCAGCCGAGCGCCGCGAGTAGACCGCTGGCGGCGCCGAGCAGACCGAATTCGGTGCAGCGGGCGCGCAGCAGTAGTTTGCGCTCAGCGCCGAGCGCACGCAGCAACGCGCCTTGGCGAATGCGCTCATCCAGCGTGGCCTGCAAACCAGCAAACAACACAGCAAGCCCGGCAGCCAGAACAAACAGCAGAATGCCTTCAATGGCTAAGGTAATTTGCGCCAAGATGCTGCGCAGTTGCGCGATCAGGGCATCGACTTGCAGCAAGGTGGCGGTGGGGAAAGCGCGAGACAGTTCCAGTAGTTGGCGGTCCTGATTGGCCGGCAGATAGAAACTGGTCAAGTAAGTTACCGGCAGGTCTTGTAGGGCGCCGGGCTCGAAAATCATATAGAAGTTGGGCTGAAAGCTATTCCAGTCAACGCTGCGTAGGCTGCTGATTTGTGCTTCACGGCTAAGGCCACCGACATTAAAGGTCAGTCGGTCGCCGAGCTTGAGTTGCAGGCTTTGCGCCAATTCCGATTCCACTGAAACACCGGGTAGGCCATTGGTGGTGGTTGCTGGCCACCAGTTGCCGGCCAGTAACTTGTTGTCCGTCGGTAACGTGGCAGCCCACGTTAGGCTGAGGTCGCGCTTTAGGGCCCGGTCACCGCGCGACTCTTTACTGACCGTCTTACGCAGAGGCTCGTCATTCACCTCGAGCAGGCGTCCCTGCACCACCGGAAAAAGCGGCTGAGGATGGCGGGTAAGTGCGCTCATTTGGGCAGTGAACGCGTCTTTTTCGGCCGGCAAAATATTTAGGGCGAAATGATTGGGGGCATCAGCAGGTAGTTGTGCTTGCCAAGTATCCAATAGCTCGCCACGCAGCAGGGCGACTAGGGCCATGCACAAAATGATCAAGCCAAAGGCCAGGGCTTGACCGGCCGCGGCCAATGGCTGGCGCAGTAATTGGCCCAAGCCTAGGCGCCAACTGAGGCTGGCACCGGCGAGGAGACGTCGCATGCTATGCAGGCCAAACAGCAAAAGCCCGCCGAGGAGTACGGCGGTGAGCACGCCACCACCGAGCAAGGCCAAGGTTAGCCATAGGTCGAGACTCAAGCGCCACATAATTAGGCCCAAAGCCAGTAGCGCGGCGCCGTAGACCAGCCAAGAGCTGGCCGGCACGGGCAGTAAATCTCTGCGCAGTACGCGCAGCGGCGGTACTCGGCCGAGGGCGGCCAAGGGCGGCAAGGCAAATCCGCCGAGGGCAATTAAGCCGGTGGCCATGCCGGCGATTGCAGGCCAAAGCCCGCCGGAGGGGATCTGGGCGGGTAGCAAACCTTGTAATAAATAGAACAAGGCGTGTTGCGCCAGCCAGCCTAATAAGGCGCCGCTGAGACTGGCGACAATGCCGAGAATGGCCAGTTGCAGGCCAAACAGGCTCAGTGCTTGCCGGCGGGATAGACCCAGGCAGCGCAGCAGGGCACTGGCATCGAAGCGGCGCGCCGCAAAGCGTGTGGCGGATAACGCCACCGCCACGCCGGCAAGTAATACCGCTGCGAGGCTGGCGAGATTCAAATAGCGTTCGGCGCGGCCAAGGGCATTGCCGATTTGTCGATTGCCATCCTGGGGGCCTTCAAGCTTTTGCTGCGCTTGCAGGTCGGGGCTGATTTGCGTGCGGTAGCGAGCAAGCAAAGGCGCGGGGCCGCGCCAGAGCAAACGGTAGGTGACGCGGCTGCCGGGCTGAACAACCTCGGTGGCGGCCAGATCATCGAGGTGCATCAGTGCATGTGGGGCGAGGCTGTAAAAATCGCCGGCACGATCCGGCTCGTAAGTCAGTACGCGAGTGATGCGTAACAGTTTGCGACCCACTTCAAGGTTATCGCCTATCTGCAGATCGAGCGCATTAAGCAAGCGCAGCTCGGCCCAGACTTCGCCCGCTTGCGGGCCTTGCCCGGGTTGCTCTGGGCCATAGGGTTTGCCGGCGCTTTGCAGCTGGCCGCGTAACGGATAGGCGTTATCGGCGGCTTTCACGCTGGCCAGTTGAATCGCGCTATTGCTGGCAATGACGCTGGCGAACTCGACGACTTGCGCATGTTCAAGGCCGAGTTGCGTGCCGGTGCTCAGTTGCCCGGCGCTGGCCGGGACGCTGCCTTTGAGTTGCAGGTCGGCGGCGAGAAACTCACTGGCTCGCAGCAGCATGCCGTCATTTAAACGTGCGCTGAAATAGCCAATCGCCGTGCTGGCTGCCACGGCGATGAGCAGTGCGCCGAATAGAGTGCGCAGTTCGCCAGCGCGGGAGTCGCGCCACAGTTGGCGGCTCGCTAGGGCGAGCAGGCGACTAAAGGGCATATTGCTCATTGGCCCTGCACGACGTCGACAAGCCGACCGGCTTCGAGATGGATCTGTCGGCTGCAGCGTTTGGCTAGGCGCGCATCATGGGTGACCAGCACTAGGGTGGCGCCGCGTTCGCGATTGAGCTCAAACAATAGGTCGCAAATACGCTCGCCCGTATGGCTGTCGAGATTGCCGGTGGGCTCGTCGGCAAACAGCACCGCAGGCTCGGCGACAAAGGCGCGAGCAATGGCCACACGCTGTTGCTCGCCACCGGAAAGCTGGCGCGGGTAGTGACTGAGCCGCTGGCCAAGGCCGACGCGTTCAAGCAGTGCGCTGGCCCGCTGGCGGGCATCGGCATGGCCTTCAAGCTCCAGCGGCAACATGACGTTTTCCACGGCGTTGAGGCTGTCGAGCAGCTGGAATGACTGGAATACAAAACCAACCTGTTCGGCTCGTAAGCGTGCGCGCTGGTCTTCATTAAGCTGGCTGAGGTACTGACCGGCTAAATAGACGCTGCCGCTACTCGGCAGGTCGAGGCCCGCCAGTAAGCCGAGCAGGGTCGACTTGCCGGACCCTGAGCTGCCGACGATGGCCAAGCTGTCACCTTGCTTGAGCTCAAGATTGAGATCGTCGAGGATGATCAGTTGACCTTCCGCGCTCGGAACCACTTTGCTAAGGTGCTGCGCATGAAGAATGTTTGCGCTCATGGAGAGTCCGATGCGGGTTTGGTTGATGGGGTTAATGGTGGCGCTGTGTTTGGCCGCGACGGGTGCCTCTGCGGCGACCTTGCTGGTGCTTGGCGATAGTATCAGCGCAGGTTTTGGTATTGATACACGCCTAGGTTGGGTCAATTTGTTGCAGCAGCGTCTAGATAGCCAGGGTTTTGACTATCAGGTGGTGAATGCTTCGATCAGTGGAGATACCAGCGCAGGAGGCCTAGCCCGCCTAGCACCGCTACTTGCAGAGCGTCAGCCGGTATTGGTGGTGGTCGAATTGGGTGGTAATGATGGCCTGCGCGGCCAGCCTCCGGCGCAATTGCAACAAAATCTTGCAGCCATCATTCAGCGCTCGCAGGCCAGCGGCGCCAAAGTGTTGTTACTAGGTATGCAGTTACCGCCCAATTACGGGGCTCGATACAATCAGTTGTTCAGCCAGGTTTATGGGCAATTGGCGAGCAGTGAAAATGTCGCCTTGGTGCCGTTTTTTCTTGAGGGTGTGGGCGGGGTGCCCATGTTGATGCAGGGCGATGGTATTCATCCGAACGCCAGTGCCCAGGCTCATATGCTAGAGAACGTTTGGCGACAGCTGCAACCCTTGCTCTGAGGCTTTTCTAGGCGCGAGCTTTGGGCTAAGGTGGCCGCCCTTTTTGGAGTCGACAATGCCGCGCGTTGCTTGGTCCTTGCATGCCTATCAGTTGATCGAACCGGACGAGCAGCTCGACCTGTTCGCTTGTCGCGAATTTCGTGTGCATCTGCTTGCGCGGCAACTGGAACTAGGCGGCTTTGCCGATCGCACGCTGTGTGCGGGCTTACTGCCATCTCGTCCGCGTCTGCAGGACTTGGATAAAGCCCATTTACGTGATCGTCGCCTGTGTCGCGCGTGTCAGTCTATCTTGGAGGCGCAACGACGAGGCGACAAACCACTTTGGCCTAGTGCTTAAGAGTTTGCTGTTGGCTGCTATGCAGGAGGGCAGTGTACAATGGCCGGTCATTTTCCCGTCAGTTGCCAAGGATTTCCGATGTTGTCCCGTGCTCCGCTCGTCGCCTGCTCTCTGTCACTTGCCGTGCTGTTCTCAGCAAGTCCTGTCACCGCTCTTGAACTGCCGTTGCCGCCTCAGGGTGAGGACATTGTCGGTCAAGTGCAGGTCATTAAAGCCAAGTACGAAGACACCTTTGCTGACCTTGGTAAAGTGTATGACTTGGGCTATGCCGAAATGCTTGCAGCCAACCCAAATGTGGATGCGTGGCTGCCAGGCGCAGGTTCAGACATCATCCTCCCTACGCGCTTTATTCTGCCCGCCGGACCGCGCGAAGGGATCGTCATTAACCTTGCCGAATACCGTATGTACTACTTCCCGAAAGGCCGCGATGTGGTTTACACCTATCCGCTCGGTATTGGTCGTGAGGGCTGGGGGTCGCCAGTAACCAACACGGTTATTACCGGCAAGATCAGTAATCCTGCCTGGTATCCGCCCAAGTCCATTCGTGAGGAGCACGCCGCTGAGGGTGATCCGCTCCCTACGGTGGTTGCTCCAGGGCCGAATAACCCGCTAGGGCCGTTTAAATTTACCCTGAGTACCCCGGGTTATCTGATTCACGGCTCGAACAAGAAATTTGGTATTGGTATGCGCGTTAGTCATGGCTGCTTTCGCATGCTCAACAACAACGTCCTTGAACTTGCGACACTTGTTCCGGTCGGCACTAAAATTCGTATTATTAATGAACCGTATAAGTTTGGCGTGAGTGGCGGCAAGGTGTACTTAGAAGCGCATGCGCCGCTGGATGATCACGGTGTTCCGTCATTGGTCGACAAGCACACAGCAGTCATTAATGTACTGCTTAAGCGTGATGATTTAGTGAATGGCTTGCGTCTGGATTGGGATGTGGTGCGTGAGGTGGTTGCTGCTGAGGATGGCTTGCCGGCTGAAATCGCAGTATCCGGTGACTCAATTGTTAGCAATGAGTTGCCACTAAACTGAGTTAGTCGCAAAATTTAGAACGAGCCCGCAATTGGCGAACAGCTGTTGCGGGTTTTTTTGTGCTTGCCGAAATAGTCTGATCAAACCCTGGGCAATAAAAAAGCCGACCCGCAAGCGGATCGGCTTATAAGTCTCGAAAGACTCTTACTTCTTAGAAGCTTTTTCCAGCATACGCAGAGCGCGCTCGTTAGCTTCGTCAGCAGTTTGCTGAGCTTTCTGAGCAGCAGCCATAGCTTCGTCAGCTTTGCTGTAGGCTTCGTCAGCGCGTGCTTGGGCACGAGCAGAAGAATCTTCTACTGCAGTGATTTTAGCGTCGATTTCTTTGGTGTTGCTGCAACCAGCGGCCAGAACGGCAGCCAGAGCGATAGCGGACAGCTTGAATACGTTGTTCATATGTTTCCCCTTAAGGTGGACTTTCCATAAAAGCAATTCTTCGAGCTCGAGGAATTTGCTGGTGTGTATCTTATCCAGAATTGCTAATAAGTAAACTGATCGTGCTCAGTGGTTGCAGCTTTTTCTACCCAAATTCAATGCTTAAGCACTTTTGTCGGTTTTTTTCTGACTTTTGGATAAAAAATGCTCAGCAACTTAGCCGTGCGGTTGTCTGCACCTAGGCATCGAGGGGAGGCGTTCTTCAGGTAGGTGATGTGCTTGGTGCATTAAGGATGCTGCGGCTTGTTAAGTCTCCCTGATAAACTGCGCAAGTATCCGCATAGGATGCTTTTACTCACCGTATATGGATGTGATATGTCGAAAATTCTCAAGTGGGGCCTGCTCTCGGTATTGGCGCTAGGTCTACTGATTAAGGTTTCGCTGTGGTTGTCAGTGCGCGCGGTAATGAACGATGCCATCACGCAGATGGCGCCAGTGATGGATATCAGTTACGGCAGCATTACTTCCTCATTTGATGGTCGTGTGGGCCTTAATCAGGTTGAAATCCGCATTCCCTCCATGCAGGACAGCTTGCGAGTGGCCAGTGCCGAACTGAAATTTCACGGCTTGGGAGAGCTGTTGCGTTTTAAAGAGCGCTTGGCCGAGGGTAAGTTTCCTGAGCAACTGGCCATCAGCTTGAAAGGCCTGGCTCTGGATGTGCATGGCCCCCTGATGGAGCAACTTTTCGACCAGCCGACTGAACGCACTGTGTTTACTGCGATGAGTGAGGTTGCGTGTGGCACTGTCCGCAGTATTGGCACCCGCGAGTTGCTGGACATGGGGTATCGAACCTTTGCAACTGATGCTGAGTTTTCCTACCAGTTTCTGCCGGGTGCACAGCGTTTAAGTTTTAAGCTGGTTTCTGATACTCGTGACATGGCTGAGTTGCGGGTTAGCATGACGCTGGCCAATATGTCGGAAAAACCCGGTGATTTGATCGTCAATCCGCCACGCGTGACGTTGCTCGCCCTTGAGGTAGCCGATAATCAATATCAGCGCAAGGTGCAGAGCTATTGCGCCGGCAAACTTGGTCAAGACAGTGAGCATTATCTGCAAACGGCGGTTGAAAAATTCGACCAGGTGTTGCGCAGCCAGCGGATTGTGCTCGATCCGTCGGTACTCGCCGCTTATGCCAGTTACTTGAAAGATCCCCAGTCGCTGCGCCTTGAGCTCAACCCAACAGAGGGGATGACGTGGGATGGGCTGGAGTTTTTTGCGGCTAAGGATGTAGTGGCCATGCTGCGACCGGCGTTGTCGATTAATCAGAAGCAAATTGAACCTTTGGGTTTTACCTGGCTCGATACTCGGGGGCAGCCGCAGGAAGATACTGCAGTCGTTGTTGAGCCTCACGTAGCGGTGGCTCAGGCATCGGTGCAGGATCCGCATATCCAATACGTGGCGGTGAATGAGTTGGCCAACTACGCTGGAAAGCGTGTGCAGTTAATTACTTTCGATGGCCAAGGCTATTCAGGCCTGCTACGCAAAGTTGACAATGGCAAGGTCTACCTCAAGCTTTTGGGGGCTGGCGGTTCTGCTGATATGTCGTTACGTTTGAGTAAAGTTCATCAGGCTAGGGTACTATTTTGATAAATACTAAGGCTTTGAAGAATACTGAGGCATGGCGATGAGCGAGGCAGTAATTGTTTTGCATGATCCGGCTGGCCATCAGTTTGAGGTCACGATAGATGACCACCGTGCCTACTTGGCCTATATGGATCTGGGTAAGCAGACGCTGGACATTTATCGCACCTTTGTGCCGGCCGCCTTGCGCGGTCGTGGGATTGCCGCAGCCTTGACTGAGCAAGCACTTGAGTATGCACAGACCTCAGGTTACTCGGTGATTGCCTCGTGCTCTTATGTTGAGCGCTATATGCAGCGGCAGCAGCGCCAGTTGGCTAAAGGCTAAAGCAGTGACGCATAAAAAAGCCTGGCTAAATGCCAGGCTTTTTTATGCGTGTAAAGCGTACTTCAGTTTGCAGCGCGGTTACTGGACTGAAGTAGGGCGGCAGGCTTGGCCTGCACAGCGACTTATCCGATTACGCTATTGCGGTTTAATGCTTGCGATTAATCAGCCGCGCTGACGTTTAGGCAGCACGTCTTTGAGTTTGTGATGCATGCTGCGCAGTGCTTTCTCGGTGGCTTCCCAGTCGATACACGCATCGGTAATGGAGACACCATATTGCAGGTCAGCAAGATCTTTAGGGATCGACTGGCTGCCCCAGCCTAGGTGGCTCTCGACCATCAGACCAACAATGGACTGGTTGCCTTCAAGTATTTGATTGGCAACATTGTCCATAACCAAGGGCTGTAAGGCCGGGTCTTTGTTGGAGTTTGCATGGCTGCAGTCGACCATGATGTTAGCGGTGATAGCGGCCTTGCTCAGGGCTTGCTCGCACACGGCAACACTTACCGAGTCGTAGTTAGGTTTGCCGTTACCGCCGCGCAGCACTACGTGACCGTATGGGTTGCCTTTGGTGGTCACAATTGACACGCCGCCTTGCTGATTGATACCGAGAAAACGGTGCGGGCTGGAAACCGACTGCAGTGCATTGATGGCAACGGTTAGGCCACCGTCTGTTCCGTTTTTGAAACCTACCGCTGAGGACAGACCAGAAGCCATTTCACGGTGCGTTTGCGACTCGGTGGTACGCGCGCCAATTGCCGACCAGCTGATCAGGTCTTGCAGGTACTGAGGTGAAATTGGGTCAAGTGCTTCGGTGGCGGTTGGTAAGCCCATTTCGGCGAGGTCACGCAGCAAGGTGCGACCGATGTGCAGGCCATCTTGAATTTTGAACGAGTCATCTAGGTACGGATCGTTAATCAGGCCTTTCCAGCCCACCGTGGTGCGCGGCTTTTCAAAGTACACGCGCATAACCAGAAATAGGCTGTCAGCCACTTCTGCGGCGATGACCTTAAGGCGCTCGGCATACTCATGGGCGGCTTTTAGGTCGTGGATTGAGCAGGGGCCAATGACTACGAACAAGCGATGATCTTTGCCATCGAGAATGTTGCGGATCACCTCGCGACCGTGCGCCACAGTGTGCAGGGCGGCATCGGTGAGGGGGATTTCGCGCTTAAGTTGCTCCGGAGTAATCAGCGTTTCGTTGGAGGCAACGTTTAGGTCATTGATTGGTAGATCAGCCATCGTGCTATTCATCAGGTCAGAGTCGTCTGCTCGCGGGTGCCGGCCGCCGGTGATCCCCTAAGGCGGTACACGGCAAAATAGGCGCGTGGGGAGCATTAACCTTAGCGCGTTAGCCCTTGGCTAGACAATGGGTAGCTGAGGTAAAGTGCCCGGAGCAGATCTTGCCAAAGCGCTCCGTTAGGTGCTCAGCGTCTAATTATCGGCTGGCGTTGCTAATTCAAACTGGCCGCTGAGAAATCTACGGCATGTTCGGCGATCCAATCGCCAGCGACGGCCTCGGTCGCGAGGGGCTTGCCCAGTTCTAACTCACGTTGTTGACGATAGTGTTCTATTTGGCAAACCTGCTCGACCATTCTGGCGCGAAACAGGGTGTCTTCATCTATGAATGAGATGCCGACCAAATAGTCGTCAGGCAATTTATGACACCAAGCAACTACCCCACAATAATGTGCTTGATCGCCTAGTAGGGGGATGCGCATTTCAATCTCAGTGCCACGGCGAAAGCGGCGTGAGGAGTTGCATGCAACCCCGCCTAGGCTGATATCGTGCAGTCGTTGTTGCGGAAGGCTGGATTTTTTCCGCAGAATTAATTCTACGGGCATATCACTTGGGTGACGCAAGAAACGACGCATGACTACTGACTCCCAATGCCATCAAATTGACATCGCTGTTGTTAATATAGCAACTGAGCTGCAATTGACCGATTTTGATGCTGATCATCAATTATTGAAGCTGCCCGGAATCTCGCTGCTGATATTTACAAGCATTGGCTGTGCCAGTTGCCGCTGGGCCCGCCGCCACGTTGCTGATTTCGGGCTGTCAGTGGAGCGACTGTGCTGGATTGATGCCGGCGATAACGGCGGTTTGGTCCAGCGCTATGAGGTACAGCAGTTACCAGCATTATTTGTCGTGGCTGATGGTCAATATTTCGGCCGTATTAACTCACGCTTGAATGCTGGCGATTTGCAGTGCGCGCTGCGGCAGGCCTTAACTCGTATTCCAGAGGAGCTTCCCTGAGTGTCAAATTTACAGCAGCCACGGATTGCAATTATCGGCACCGGCGCGATCGGTGGTTTTTACGGCGTTATGTTGGCGCGTGCAGGATTCGATGTACATTTTTTGCTGCGCAGTGAATTTGCGGCTGTCAGTGCCCAAGGCTTGCAGGTTAACAGCGCCGTGCATGGCGCTATGCACATGCCGTCGGTGCAGGTGTATCGCCATGCCGCCGAGATGCCTGCCTGTGATTGGTTGCTAGTGGGGGCGAAAACCACCAGCAATGCTGAACTGGCACCATTAATAAGCTCGGTGGCAGCACCGGGGGCTAAGGTGCTGTTGTTGCAAAATGGTTTAGCTGTTGAGGACGCGCTACGGCCATTACTGCCGGATACCCTGCATCTACTCGGTGGGCTGTGTTTTATCTGTGTGCATCGAAGTGCTCCCGGCGTGATTGAGCACCAGTCACTGGGTGCGCTGAGTATTGGTTACCACTCGGGACCGGCGATTGAGCCCGCGGCGCGGCAAATGATCGTGGACGAGGGGGCTAATCTGTTTCGTGTTGCCGGGCTGGATGCCACGGCTATGCCCAGTCTTGAACTTGCACGCTGGCAAAAGCTGGTTTGGAATGTGCCGTATAACGGCCTGTCAGTATTGCTCAATGCCAGCACCCGAGAGCTGATGGCCAATGCTGACAGCCGTGCATTAATTCACGCGCTCATGCTGGAAGTGCTGCAAGGGGCCGCCGCATGTGGCCATAACTTGCCGGCTGGGTACGCGGATAAATTATTGACGACGACTGATCGCATGCCCGAATACTGGCCCAGCATGTATCACGATGCCTTATTGCGGCGCCCGCTGGAGTTGACTGCAATCTATACCGCGCCCTTGGCGACAGCGGCCTTAGCCGGCTGCCGGCTGCCTCGAATTGAAGCATTGCAGCAGGCATTGGCATTCATTGAGGCGCGCAATCAACAGTTGGGCGCGGTATGACCGCGGGGTTAGGAGACAAATTAGTCTTGGCTATTTCATCTCGGGCCTTATTTGATCTGACCCAAAGCCATCAAATTTATGAGCGTGAAGGCGTTGAGGCCTATCGCCAATACCAGATTGCGCATGAGGACGAGATCCTCAAACCGGGCGATGCCTTTGCGCTGGTGGATAAACTACTTAGCCTCAATACTGCTCTAGGCCAGCAGTTGGTTGAGGTTATTTTGATTTCACGAAATAGCGCCGACACCGGCCTGCGTGCTTTTAATTCGATCCAGCATTACAACTTGGGCATTTCGCGCGCGGCCTTTGTTGGCGGTCGTAGTCCTGATCCGTATTTGGCCGCTTTTGGTTGTCACTTGTTTCTCTCAACCCATGCTGAAGATGTGCGCAGCGCCCTGCGTGCAGGTTTTGGCGCGGCCAGTATTTTGGCAGGAGGTGCGCGCCGCGCCGCCAGTAATGAATTACGCATTGCCTTTGATGGCGATGCGGTGCTTTTTTCGGATGATGCTGAGCGGGTCTACCAGCAAGGTGGCTTAGCTGCATTTCAGGCACATGAGCAGCAAGCGGCGCGCGACCCACTGGGCGGCGGGCCGTTTAAGCCTTTTTTGGCAGCCTTGCACCGTTTGCAGCAAGAGTTTCCAGAGGATGCTTGCCCGATTCGTACCGCGTTGGTCACTGCGCGTTCAGCGCCAGCCCACGAACGGGTGATCCGCACGCTGCGGGAGTGGAATATTCGCCTCGATGAATCCTTTTTTCTGGGTGGTTTAGAGAAATCAGCGATTCTGGAAACCTTCGGCGCGGACATGTTTTTCGACGATCAAGCCAGTCACTGCCAGAAAGCCAGCGAGTTTGTTGCCACCGGGCATGTGCTGCATGGCGTGAGTAATGAGCAAGCCAAACCATAGGAACGCTATGGCTGCCTCGCTGCTACGCTCTAGTTAGAACCTTCAGCAGTAGCAGATGAGGTTATCAATGATCCGCACAATTCTGTACGCCACTGACTTAGGCCTTTATGCGCCCTATGTCCTGCAGCACGCCTTGGCGTTAACGCGCTCCTTTAATGCTGAGTTGTATGTGGTGCACGCAGTTGAGCCCATGGGTTTGTTTGCTGACTCGGTGCTGCAAACCTATTTAGCTGAAGATACTTTGCAAGAAATGCGCACTAAAGGTTTAAGCGCGGTGATGGCCAGTATCGAGCAGCGGGTACTTGAGGGCTTTGACGATGAAATGGGGGAGGCGCCGCAAGACATGCAGTTGATTAAGGCGGTGCGTGTGCTGCAGGGTGATCCGCCGCTGGTTATTTTGGCTGAGGCGCAGAGACTTTCGGCAGATTTGCTAGTCATCGGTAGCCACAGTCATGGCACAACCTGGGACACCCCGCTTGGGCGCACGGCGCAACGTTTGGTGCAGCTATCCGAGTCTGCGGTGTATTTAGTGCCGATGTTGCAGCACCGCGGGCGCGGCGAGCTTTAGACCAGTGGCAGGCGGTATAAAAATTATTCGTCTATTTTAATTTACATGCTGCGCATATGGTTATATGCAGTCGCTGAGTTGGCGTTACTTATCTGTTTTGAGGTGTATTCATGAAGCTTCAACAATTGCGCTACATCTGGGAAGTGGCGCATCACGACCTCAACGTTTCTGCCACTGCGCAGAGTCTGTACACCTCACAGCCAGGTATCAGTAAGCAGATTCGCCTGCTTGAAGATGAACTTGGGGTTGAGGTGTTTGCCCGCAGTGGCAAGCATCTGACACGCGTCACTCCTGCGGGGGAGCGAATTATCGCCACGGCCGGAGAAATACTGCGCAAGGTTGAGAGCATCAAGCAAATTGCTCAAGAGTTCTCTAACGAGAAAAAGGGCACCTTGTCGATTGCCACCACGCATACCCAAGCGCGTTATGCCTTGCCGCCGGTGATCAGTGCTTTCATTAAGCAATATCCGGATGTTGCGTTGCATATGCATCAAGGCACACCGTTACAAATTGCCGAAATGGCCGCCGACGGCACTGTCGACTTTGCTATTGCTACCGAGGCTTTGGAGTTCTTCGGTGACTTAGTGATGATGCCGTGCTATCGCTGGAATCGTTGTGTTGTGGTGCCCGTCGGGCATCCATTGACCCTTTTGCCTAAGCTTACTCTGGAGGCGCTGGCGGAATTTCCTATCGTTACCTATGTGTTTGGTTTTACCGGGCGCTCAAAGTTGGACGAGGCGTTTAGTCATCGTGGTCTGTCACCCAAAGTGGTGTTTACCGCAGCCGATGCCGACGTGATTAAAACCTATGTGCGTTTGGGTTTAGGGGTTGGCATTCTGGCTAAGATGGCGGTGGATGCGACACTGGATCCTGATTTGGTGGTGTTGGATGCCAGTGAACTATTTGAGTCTAGCGTGACTAAAATAGGCTTTCGAAGAGGCACTTTTTTACGCGGTTTTATGTGCGACTTTATCGAGAAGTTTGCTCCGCACCTGACCCGTGAAATGCAGGCCAAAGCCGTGCAATGTCACAATAAAGCGGAGTTGGATGAGCTGTTTGCAGATGTGCAATTGCCGGTATTTTAAGTGCGCCTAGCTGCAGAAGCGCAGTTCGCGTTTGTGCAGCCTCTCACCAAGTAAGGCCGCTCGGCCTTCATCTAAGTTCATCTCGGTTTAAGCTGTTTTGCGTGACTCAGCGCAAACTGACTTGGCGTGGAGTCACGCAATAAACTGCGCACTTGAATTAGCTGGGTTTAGTTTTTGGCAATCAGATTGCCAGCGTGCAAACCACATTCTTTTTGGGTGGCTTCTTCCCACCACCAGCGGCCTTCACGCTCGTGCTGATTGGGCAGTACTGGGCGGGTGCAAGGCTCGCAACCGATGCTGATAAAGCCGCGCTCATGCAAGGTGTTAAACGGTAGTTCAAGCATGCGGATATAACCCCAGACTTCTTCGCTGCTCATATTGGCCAGTGGATTGAATTTGTATAAGGATTGCTCTGGCGTAGAGAAGGCGCCGTCAATTTCCAGAACGGCCACCTGGCTGCGAGTGCCGGGGCTTTGGTCGCGACGCTGGCCGGTGGCCCATGCGCGCACAGTGCTTAGTTTGCGGCGCAGCGGGGCGATTTTGCGCACACCGCAGCATTCGCCGTGGCCGTCTTGGTAAAAGCTAAACAAACCTTTGGCCTTGACTAAGGCCTCAACGGCGGCGGCCTCTGGGGAGAGCAATTCGATGTTAATACCGTAGTGCTCGCGTACCTGTTCGATGAAACGATAGGTTTCGGGATGCAGTCGGCCGGTATCCAGGCTGAAAACTTTGACGTTTTTATTGAGTTTCCAAGCCATGTCCACCAGCACCACGTCTTCGGCGCCGCTGAAGGAGATCCATAACTCGTCGGCAAAGTGCTCGAAGGCTAGCTTGAGCACTTCTTGCGGGGATTTGCTGGCGTAAGTCGCGGCCAGTTCAGCTACATCAAAAGGATGACTCATCAGGCGGTTTCCTTAGTTAAAGTGGCGCTGAGCGCTCTGTGCGGCGATGGTAGCAAATAGTTCTTATATGCCTAAATACCGAAGTGCCAGTATCAAACTCTAATCTGGGTATAAGCAGCGCAGCGCGTTGCGCGCAGGCGGGCGAGCGGCTAAAGTGCCGCCTAATTTTATCGCCAACGAGGAGTACCCCGTGGAAATTGCCTGTCTCGACCTAGAAGGCGTGTTGGTTCCAGAAATCTGGATTGCCTTCGCGGAAAAAACTGGCATTGAGTCGCTAAAAGCGACTACTCGGGACATTCCCGATTACGACGTGCTGATGCAGCAGCGGTTGCGCATTCTCGACGAACACGGGCTGAAGTTGGCCGATATTCAGGCAGTGATTGCCACACTGAAACCGTTAGACGGTGCTGTGGAATTCGTGAATTGGCTGCGCGAGCGTTTTCAGGTGGTGATTCTCTCGGACACTTTCTATGAGTTCTCACAGCCGTTAATGCGTCAGCTGGGTTTCCCAGCATTGTTGTGTCACAAGCTGATCACCGATGAGAATGATCGGGTTGTTAGCTATCAATTGCGTCAGAAAGACCCTAAGCGTCAGTCCGTGCTGGCGTTTAAAAGCCTCTACTACCGGGTTATTGCCGCAGGTGATTCTTACAACGACACCACTATGTTGTCTGAAGCGCATGCCGGGATTTTGTTCCATGCCCCGGAAAATGTAATTCGCGAATTCCCGCAGTTTCCTGCAGTGCACAGCTTTGCTGAGCTCAAGCAAGAGTTTCTTAAGGCCTCCGTGCGCGATTTGAGCCTTTAAGCTCCGGTTGCTTGTCCAGTCCTGAAGTAGGTTTACACCTGTTTCACACGCAAAACGCCCGATGCACCGCATCGGGCGTTTTGTATTTAAGGGACAAATGCGGTCGTTCCTGGTTATAGATCATCACCGACTCGTCAACCATCCGCCGGGCTTCTGCCAAATCCTTTGGGCGGTGCAGCAGGAACTCCATCTTCAAGATCCCGTTCACTCGCTCGGCCAGAGCATTCTGATAACAGTCATAACCGTCAGTCATTGAACATGTGATGCCGTGTTTGAGGTGCAACTGCTGATAGAGATCGGAGCAATACTGGGCACCACGGTCTGAGTGGTGAACCAGCGGCTGCTGAGTTTTCCGCTCACCAATGGCCCTCTTCAGCGCCTTGATCACCGACTCCGTATGCAGGCTCTCATGCACGTGGTACCCGACAATCTTGCGCGAAAAAATATCCGTTACCAGGCTTAAATAGGCCACGTTTTCTTGGGTCGGCAGGTAGGTTATGTCCGCTACCCACACCTGATCAGGTCCCGTCGCAATAATTTGTTTGGGGCCTTCTTTCAGCAGATTAGGGTGCCGGCGAAAGCGATGATGGCTATGGGTGGTCTTGTGATAAGCCCGCTTGCGGGGCACCAGCTCACGCGCTTCACGCAAGATAGTGAACAAGCGATCGCGCCCCACCTGTAGCGGAGCCTCTGCTTCGATATGCAGTAAATGATGCAGCTTTCGAGTCCCCAGTCTTGGCTGGCGACGGCGTTTCTCCAGAACGAAATCCAGCACGTGCTGATCCTGACTGACGCGCGCGTCATA
>JBBKVZ010000089.1:0-3448 GCA_037968715.1 Pseudomonas sp. | reverse complement strand
GTTCAGCAATAGTGTTGAACACTCAGCAATAGTGCTTAGCACCCTATCTGTAGCTGGAATCCTTCCTTGTGTTCAAATCATTTCTTGCTTTGCGGCTACTCCTAAAGAGGAAGGCTTCGTGCAATCTGCGCGATATCTGGATCTGATGGAGTCGGCAGAGTACGGTGTCAATCAGTCGGCAGTGGTGCCACTGCCTGCTGCTATGTGGTTATTTTCTTGTGCGCTGTTTGGTTTTGTTATGGTTGCTAATCGTCGCAAGGCTTAGGTAGTGAGTTTTGATTTTTGCGCGACCGTGCGCCCATTAAAAATTGGGAGCTGTTCCCTTATTTTTAATGGGCGCCTGTTTGTCCGGCTACATAATTGGAGGTATGCGATGTTACGTTTGTTGTTACTTGCGCTCTGCCCGCTGGCGCTTTGGGCCGGGCTTGCTCATGCCGATGAGAGGAATGGGGCTTATCTGCTAAATGCGGGTGATGCTGTTCTGGTTTCAGTTTGGCGTGAGGACAATCTGCAGCTTGAAGTGCGTGTGTTACCCGATGGCAGCATTACCTTTCCTCTTGTTGGGCGCATTGAGGTGGCGGGATTAGACTCCACCGAAGCCGAGAAAAAAATCGCTGCCAAACTGGAAGAGTACATTCCCGATCCGAGTGTGAGTGTCGTGGTCACCGGCATTGAGGGTAATCGCGTGTATGTGCTGGGTAAAGTGGTGAAGCCTGGCCCAGTTATTATGGTTGCCCCGACTTCTGTTCTGCAGGCATTGAGTGTGTCCGGCGGTTTAGATAAATTTGCTGATGAAGACGCTATCAAAATTGTTCGAAATAAGTTGGGTAAGCAAGAAATACTGCTCGTGCAATACAGTGATCTTATTTCTGGAAGCGATATGTCCAGTAATATCACGCTGCAGGCCGGCGATACGCTGGTGGTTCCCTAATTTTGCGCAATAAATTAGCGAGGGTGGTGCTGCTGTTCAGTGTGCCGTATTTGGCCGCTGCAGTATTGCTTTGCTTGCAGTCGGCTAATGCTTATGCGGGCAGCTGGCGAGCTGCCGCGAGCGCCCCCATGACGGTTGAATACGACAGTAATCCACTGCTTGCAGCGGACAGCAATAAAGCGGTAGTTCGTAGCATTATCGCGCCTGATTACAGTCTTATTGGCACTTTTGGCCGAGACGAGCTGCGCTTTGGACTGGGTTTGAACCTACAGCGCTCATCTGACTCTTCCATAGTTTTGGACCGTGAAGATCCTGACCTCCAGCTAGGCTGGCAGCGCGAGAATGAACTAGGTAGTTTTGGCCTCACAGCAAAATATGCCGAGAGCTCTACGTTGTCTAACGCGCTTGAAGATACCGAAAATACCGAAGTGGTTAACGCAGATGGCACACAGAAGAAATACTCACTGGGTGGCAGTTGGAATACTGCGCTCAGCGAGAGAAGTACCTTGGCTAATGATACTGAATACACCTACGTTAATTACGATATCAGTTCATTGACTGGTTATAGTAATCTGTCGAGCAATTTAAGTTGGAGTTATGCTTTAAGTGAGCGCATCGAACCGTTCACTCGTTTTTCGATAAGCCGTTATGAACCGCATAATACTCAAGATGATACTGTATCCGCCTCGTCCTCGGCCTCGTCAAATAGTTACAATCCCGCTGTCGGGTTGAAGTTAACGCTCTCCGAGCGGCTTGAAGGATCATTTAACATGGGCGTTAATCAGGTCTCTGGCTCTGGGAGTGGCCCTCAAGGTCAAGGTGGTTTCGAGTTGCACTATGTTGGCGAGCGCTTTGATACTCTGATCAGTGCTGCGCGCAGTACTGTTGTCAGTGGGGAGGGGGGCAGCGTCGAGACCACTAGGGTAGGAGGAGCTTGGAGTTATGCGCTCAGTGAGACCGGTCGTCTTGGCGTTGATGCTTCATGGCAGGACAGTGCGGGTGAAACGCCAAATACTCTGCGGCAACTCAGCTTTTGGGCCAGTCGGGAGCTTTCGCCGTTTTGGAATGCGCGATTTTCGTTAATGCACAAGCAGCGCCAGCAAGATAGTGTACCTGATGCCCACGCTAACATTCTTGGGGTGAGCCTGATCTACAGCCATCCCGATTTTTGATGCCTTAAAAATGCGATTATCATGAAATCAGAATATGAATTCACACTCAATGATTACCTCTCTGTACTTAAACGCAGGGCTTTACTGCTAGGTTTGAGTTTTACGGCCATATTTGGCATAAGCCTTATGGTGGCAATTGCTATCCCTCCGGTGTACGAGTCAACTGGGACCATTTTGGTCGAATCGCAGCAGATTTCTTCAGATTTGATTTCGGCTAATAACAGCACTTTTGCTGATGAGCGTATCGAAATCATTCGCCAGCGAGTGATGACACGCGAGCACTTGATGCGGATCATCGATAAATATAATCTTTTTGCAGTTAATGTTAATGTTAAGCGTCTTACCGTTTCTGAGAAAGTCGATGAAATGCGCAATGCAATTTCAGTCGACTTGGTCAGTGCAGCCGTCAAAGGGCGGGGGCAAGTAACTATTGCTTTCCGCCTGTCCTTTGAGCACAAGCAGCCGGATGTTGCGAATAAAGTGGTCAATGAATTGGTTACGTTGTTTCTTAACGAAAATATTAAACAGCGCACGGAGCGGGCCAGTGAAACAACTGATTTTTTAACTCAAGAGGCGAACAAACTTAGGGTTGAGCTGGAAACTCTTGAGAATAAATTGGCGGATTTTAAGCAAGAAAATGGTAACTCGCTACCTGAGCATCAAGAGTTACGCATGAATATGTTGTCGCGTGCAGAGCTTGAACTCAAAGATGTTGATCGTGATTACAAAACTGCCCATGAAGAGTTGCGTTTCCTCGATCTTGAACTTTCGGCGGCCGTTACTGGCTTACCATCTAGATCCTCTGGGTCAAACTTAGCTGCGGATGCGCCCCAAGATTTGGGTAGCCTTAAGGCTGAGTATTTGCGGCTTTTGTCATTGTATAAAGACGCTCACCCAGATGTCCGTGCCCTCAAACGCAAGATTGCAGCGCTTGAGGAGGGTGGTGATGCGGATGGAGAAACTCCGGTCAGTTTGGATGTTGCCAGGGTTCAGGCTCGGATCTCAGCAACGCAAGCACGGATTGAGTCGCTCTCCAGGCAAAAGCAGGAATTGCTCAGCAAGATGGACGCCTACGAGGGGCAAATTCTAGAGGCGCCACAAGTCGAGCGTGGCTTGGTTACCCTGATGCGTGATCATGATAACGCGCGCAAGAAATATGAGGAAATTCGCACAAAGGAAATGAGTGCGAAAATTTCTGAAAGCCTTGAGCAAGAAAACAAAGCGGAGCGCTTTGTCCTTCTTGAGCCGCCGCGGATGCCTGAAAAGCCGGTCCGGCCAAATCGCAAAAAGGTTGTTGCTCTAGGTTTTTTTCTAGCCTTGGCCGGTTCTGGTGCATTAGTTATGC
>JBBKVZ010000088.1:0-3784 GCA_037968715.1 Pseudomonas sp. | reverse complement strand
ACGGCCATTGTCTGTTTTGACCGTGTTTGGCCACATTACATTCAGCGTATTGAACAGCGGGGCTGGTTTTGCCCTGAGGAGTGGGCATGTCCAAGCGAGAAATATCCCGCCGTGCTTTTTTGCAAGGCAGCGTGATTGCCGGCATTAGCATCAGTCTGGCGCCACTGGGCAGTAAGGCCTTCGCGGCGTTGTTTGAAGCCCGAGTGACGGCGTCGCCGCAGCCTTGGTACGGCGCCGACGGCAAGGCTCGTGGGCGTATTGACGGGGCGTCTAAGGCCTGTGGTGAGAAGGTCTTTGCCCGCGATATTCGTGCCCAAGACATGCCCGGTTGGCCGCGTCAGCAAGGCCACGCCATGTTGCTTAAGGCCACCGATATCGACCATTTGTATCAGGGTCTAGACCTGTCCATGCTCGGCAGCGAGTTACAGCCCGATCGCATCGTTACCGCCACTGACCTGCAAACCGACGGCATCGTGTGGCCCGAGTCCCATGGCCCTGATCCATTTTTGCCAGAAGGTAAAGTGGCGATGTTCCTCGGTCATCCGGTGGCGCTGCTGATCTGGACCGATTACCAGCGTTTCCGCGAGGCCAAGGGCCTGCTTAAGTACAATCAAAAAACCTTGCGTTACGGTGCGCAGGCGCCGCGCTACCAGACCGATCCGTATGGCAGCTTTCGTTATGTGCGGGTTGGCGGGGCGGATGCCTTTGCTGAGGACACCTTCTCTAGCCTGAAAGACACCACGCTGTTTCCGATGATCCGCGAGCGCAAGCCGGTGTGGAGTCAGCAGGCCAAGATCAATGGCGACTTGACCGAGCAAGGCTTGTACTACGCCGCGCAGATCCAGCAACAACTGCAAGAACCACCAGAAAACTGGCTGGTGTTCGATGAGCACTACAAAACCCAGTCCGTTGAGCCAGCGGCCCTTGAGGCCGACAACGGTAACGGCTGGTACGACCCAGCGACCAAGACCCTGCACTTTGTAGTCGCTACCCAGTGCCCGTTTGAAGTGGCCGAGCAGACCGCACATATGCTGGCGCCGTCGCGCTTTGCCGTCGACACGCTGAGCATGCATCCCGGTTACACGGTCGGCTACGGCTCGAAAGACAACAATATTTTTGTGTTCTACGCGGCCTTGGCTGCCATGTATGGCAACGGCACGCCGATTCGCCTGGCCAATGATCGTTACGATCAATTCCAGAGCGGCATCAAACGGCATGCCTTCGATATGCATTATCAGCTGGCGGTGAACAAACAGGATCAGAGCTTCCAGATATTTCGCGCCAATATGCATGTGGACGGTGGTGGTCGCGCCAACTACAGCGCCTCGGTGGCGGCGGTGGGCGCCACTGCCGCGCAGTCGATTTACTACCTGCCGCAAAGTGATATGGCGGCCACCGCCTACCATTCCTGCGGGGTAGAGGCCGGCTCGATGCGTGGCTACGGCACCCTGCAAAGTATGGCCGCCACCGAAATGATGGTCGATGAAGTTGCCGAACGCCTCGGCGTGGATGCCATCGAGTTGCGTCGCAAGAACATGTTGCAAACCGGCATGAAGAACACCCAAGGGGCGATTCCGGCCGGCGCGCTGCGCTTAAATGAATTGCTCGACAAAGCCGCCGCCCACGAGCTGTGGCGCGAGCGGGTCGCCCGCAAAGTCAGTCAAGACCAACAAGACCCAGACAACCTCTACGGAGTCGGTTTTGCCATTGTGCAAAAAGACTTCGGCACCGGTGCCGAGGCGCCTATGGCCAGTGTCGAGTTCAGCGCTGAGGGCAAAATTAAGCTGCGCCAATTAGCCATCGACATGGGCACGGGCATGGCCACCTCGCAGGCGTTGCTGGTGGCCGATTACCTCGGCCAGCCGGCCGATGAAATTAAAACTGGAGAAACCGAGTGGCCCGAACTGGCGCTGCAAACCAGCGGTAATCCGTACATCATCAGCCAGGACGAGCAGGATACTCAGCTGCGTAACCCACGCTGGGTGGGCAAGTTGGCGTCGGCCTCGTCGGCCACCAACTCGGCCTATTTCTCGGGCCATGCGACCCGCGAGGCGGCGCGCATTTTGTTCAATCACGGCCTGTGGCCGGCGGCGTTGTCTATCTGGGGCAAAGGCATTTATGGCGGCGCGGCGAACCCCTATGTGGTGCGCCGCGAAAACGCCCACTGGGTGCAAGGCCATCTGACTGCCGACGGCATGCAGCCGCTGAGTTTTGCGCGGTTGGCGCAACAGGCCCATGACCTCGGGTTGGTCACTGGTGCTTGCGTGCACGGCTTCAATCGCTGGACCTGGGCCGAGGCCGAGTTTGATATTGACGGTGCACGTGAGCGCGTACCGCTGGATGCCTTGGCGCTGCAATACGGTAACGGCGCGTCAGCGGCCAAGCGCGCGTTGCAGGCCAACGCCGGCTATCACCTGATTGCGCGCAGCAGCATTCACTACCCTGACACCCAGCTCAACAATGCCATGGTCACCTATTACAGCCCGACAGCCACGTTGGTCGAGGTTAAGGTTAATAAAGGCTCGGGTGCGGTGCAGGTGCTTAGTCATCACTCGTGGCTGGAGTGCGGTCGGGTGATCGTGCCAGAACTGGTGCTCGGCCAACTGGAAGGCGGCATCGCCATGGGCATTGGCCATGCGCTGCTGGAGGAGTTGCCGCTGCATGAAGGGGGACCGGGTGATGGCACCTGGAACTTCAATCGTTACCAACTGCCACGGGCCAAGGATGTCGCGGTCTGGCAACAGAGCAGTGAAATTCTGCCGCCGTTGTCACCGAGCGATCCGACCAAGGGCATTGCTGAAGTGGTGATGATTCCCGTGGTGGGCGCCATCGTTAACGCCGTGGCGCATGCCACCGGCAAGCGCCTGCGCGAACTTCCCCTGAGCCCCGCACGCATCAAGGAGGCCCTCAATGGCTAAGCGTCCGCTGACACTGCAGATTAACGGCGAAACCGTCGGCCCCCTCGAGGTGCCGGACGATTTGATGATGATCGAGTTTCTCCACGAATATCAAAACCTCACCGGTTCCCGCTTGGGTTGCGGCCAGGGTATCTGCCGCGCCTGCGTGCTGATTTTGGATAAGCCCGACGGCACCAGCGAGGAGGTACGCACCTGCATCACCGGCGCGCATTTCTTCGACGGTAAGCATGTGCGCACCATCGAAGGCTTGGCCAAACGCGATGCTGCGGGCGTGGTGACTGAGCTAACGCCGGTGCAGCAAAAATTTGTTGAACACTTCAGTTTTCAGTGCAGCTATTGCACGCCGGGCTATGTCAACGCGACCACCATCATGGTGGAAAAACTGCAGCGTCAGCCGGTTAAACGCAGTGAGCTGGAGGCCGAGATTGAGTCTGCACTCGGCCAGCATATCTGCCGTTGCACCGGTTATGTGCGCTACTACCAAGCGGCTAAATTGGTCATCGAAGACCTCGGTCTGGTTCGGGAGGGTTGAGCATGCGTGCGTTTCTGATTCTCGCCGGGCTGCTTGCCGCATCTGCGCTGCACGCGCAGGAACAGAGTGAAGTGCAGCGCGGCGCCTATTTGGCCCGTGCAGCCGACTGCGTGGCGTGTCACAGCACCGCCGACAGTGCGCCCTATGCCGGTGGCCTGCCGCTGGAATCGCCGTTTGGCACCATCTACGGCACCAATATCACCCCGGATAAGGAATACGGCATTGGTAACTACAGCCGTGACGACTTTTATAATGCGCTGGCCAAAGGCAAGCGTGCCGATGGCGCCAATCTCTACCCGGCTATGCCGTACACCTCGTATCACCTGATTAAACG
>JBBKVZ010000087.1:0-3410 GCA_037968715.1 Pseudomonas sp. | reverse complement strand
CGTTGGCCCCAGTCGATGCGGCGCACTTCACGCTTGTCCAGCCCGGCCAGTTCGGCTTCGGGGAAGATCACTCGGCTCAGTAGCTGGTTGATAAAGCGTGCCCGGCCACTGCGGAACGTCGGCAGGGCGCTGTTGCTCAAGCCTAAATTGCGGCCGATACCGGCGGTGCTGGCGTCCAGTTGCTGGTTTAACTCGGGTGCGCTAGTCAGGTAAAAGCCGCGCAGTTGGCTGGCACGCTGATAGCGATTGCCGGTGAAGGCCAGCTCGACGAACAGGCACAGCCGTTCGCCGATTTGCCCCAGTTGGTGCGGGAAATCCAGAATCCGCCCACGCCGCTGGGTGTCGCGCTCTTGGTGCATGCGCAAAATGACTTGGCTATTGAGGCGGCGCAGCAGTTCTTCGAACTCGGCGCGCACCACCTGCACATCGGTGCTGTCTTGCTCTTTACGAAAGCTGGCGCCGAGCACTTGATCGCTTTCTTCGCGCGACAGTTGATCGAAAAACTCATCAAAACCCAGCACTTTGTCGGCTTTGCTCAGCACCAGATACACAGGTACATCGGCACCTAGGCGTTGATTGATCTCATGCAGACGCTGGCGGGTTTGCCGCGCCAGAGCCTCCAACGCTTGTTCGCTGCCACCTTGCAGTTGCTCAACCGGGATGCTCACCAGCACGCCGTTGAGTGGCCGCGCGCGGCGCTTGCGCAGCAGGCCGAGCAGGCTGTCCCAGGCGCTGGCATCGACTTGCGCATCGGCTTGGGTCAGGTAACGGCCAGCGGTGTCGATCAATACCGCGTGATCGGCGAAATACCAGTCGGCATAGCGCGTGCCGCTGACATTTTTGGTCAACCGCTGGCTGTCGGCTTGATTGAGTGGAAAGTCTAAACCGGAGAAATCCAGCAGCGAGGTTTTACCGCTGCCCTCAGGGCCGAGCAATAAGTACCAAGGCAGCTCGTTGCGCCAGCGTTCGCTGCGGCCGCGATACAGGCTGGAGCGGCGCAGGGTGCGTAGGGCGTCTTTAAAGCGGTTGCGCAGTTCATGCTGCTCTTCGCTGATGATGCCGTCGCGGCGCAGACGCTCTTGGGCATCGGCGTCGTCTTCCTCGGCTTTTTTGCGCACGCCGGCTTTCCAGCTGGCAAATACCATGCACAGACCCCAGAGCAAAAACAGCAGGCTGATGCTGACTAAACGACTGCTGGTCGACTCCCAGAACTTGTAATCATTGACCGCCAGCAGCGGCCCTACGAACCACACCAGCAGGGCGCAGACCAGCACCAGGCAGAGGCTCCAGACCCAGGTGCGGCGAAAAAAGCGGCCCAGTTTGGCAAAAAAATCCTTCATGGTATTAACGTCCTTGTAACGACTGTGAATCGACCGCGAGCGGATCGAGCGGTTGATAAGGCTGCAAGACAGTGTCGCGCTGCTCGCTGAGTACCCAGCTACAACCGGCGTACATCAGCGTCAGGCTGACCAGGGTGAAAATCGCCACCAGCCACCAGGGCACGATGCGCACTAGGCGCCGGCGCGTGTCTTTTAAGCCCTGCCAGTGCGGCGAAATCTCTCGTGGAATATCACCGCGCAACTGGCGAATTTGCCGGTACAGACTGTCGCGCAAGGCTTCCAGTTCGAGCATGCCGCGCGGCATTACCCGGTACTTGCCCTCAAAACCCAGCGATAGGCACAGGTACATCAGCTCCAACATCGGCAGGTGCTTGACCGGGTTGCGCGACAAGCGCTCCAGCAGCTGGAAAAACTTCTCGCCACCGAAAGTTTCGTTGTGAAAACTGCTCAGCAGGCTCATTTGTGACCAGGCGCTTTCATTGCCCCACGGCGTGGTCACCACTGCTTCATCCAGCACAGTGCAGAGCACGTAGCGGGCGGCCATTACCTGGCTGCTTTCGGCGCCTTCATGCAGGGCGCGGTGCTCGAACAGTTTGATGGCGCTGCTCAGTTGCTGATTAAGCACATGGAAGTCTTCGGCGGCGGGGCTGTGTTTCAGTCGTACCACCTCCGACAGCAAGGTGGAGGCCGCCGCCACCAGCGGGTTAAGGCTGATATTGAAGGTTTCCGCCGGGCGCAGGCGCGCGGCGTAGATCATCCGTTCCTCTAACTGCTCGAATTTTGGCGCCGCGCTAAAGTCGGTCAGCGGGCTTTGGGCTTGGCTTTCGCCGTTGCGATTAAGAATGACCGTTTTGTCATCCAGACCGTAGTGCATTTCCTTGGTAGTCATACTCAGTTCCTGATCGCCCAGAATTTAAGTTCGAGCCCGCTGAATTCGCCGGACACATGGAAGGCAAAGCCGCCGGAGCTTTCCAGCTGCGCCTGTTCTTCGCTGGTGAGTTCCAAGGCGAAGTAGCTCTTGCCGGAGTGGAAGGGGATTTGCCGGGGGGCCACGGCCAGCGGTTTAACCTTGATGCCGGGCAAGTGCAGGTTGACCAACTGGCGAATGCGCTCCACCGGGCCGACCTTGAGGTGCGCCGGCAGGCGGTTGCGTAGCTCTTCGGAGTCGCACTGGGCGCTGGCCGCAAGCACAAAGGCCGAACTGCTGAGCAGTTTGTGATCGTGCAACGGCGCCACTTGAATACCGTACTGGCGCTGCTGCAAGGGCAGCTCGATGGCGTGTTGCTCGAGCACCATCGACAGCACTTGGCGGATCTCATCCATCAACTTGCGAAACGACAGGCCTTGATTGCTGTGCTGGTAACGGCTGTCCATGCGCGGGCGTTTGGTTTCACTGGCAAAGGTCGCCAGCTCGCCGAGCAGGCCAAGCAGGTCACGGTACAGCTGCTCCGGGTGCACCTGCTCGATGCCCAGATAGTGGCGCAACACCGGCTCGTAACGGTTGATCAGCTGCAGCATCATAAAATCGCCGACTTCCGCGCCGCCGACCTTACCGGTGGCGCGCATCCGTTCGGCGAGAATGTCGCCACGGTGGCCGAGCATACTGATCACTTCTTTCAGGCAGGAGAGCAAATAACCCGAGGCCTGAAAGTTGACGTAGGTGGGGATGAACTCCGGGTCCAGGCTGATAACGCCATCGGGGGTGGTGTCCAGCACTTCGCAGAGTTTGAGTTTGACGAAGGCTTGGTCGCTCTGTTGCTCACCCAGCAGCAGGCGAAACTCCGGGCGGCCGCAGCTGACCTGGCTACTGGCACTGTCGCCGGCATTCGAGTCGGCCACTTCCTGCTCGTAGGTGGTGTAGCGGGCCAGCACGTCTTGCTGATCGGGCCGGCGGCTCTCGATGTGGTTGCCAGTGACCAAAGCCAGGGCCAAGTACACCGGGGTGTTGCCGGTATTGGCCGGCACATCCAAAGCCAGCGGTTCGCGCTCGGCGCCGATCTCAAACAGGGTGCCGTCGGGCAGCACGCCGCTAGCCTTGCTCACCACCAACTTGCCCATATTGAGAAACTG
>JBBKVZ010000086.1:0-12140 GCA_037968715.1 Pseudomonas sp. | reverse complement strand
AGCCATCCACAGCGCGGCAATAATCGCCAAGCTGTAGATCAAACGCTGCAAGGTCATGGGCGGTTATCGAGCGATAGGTGCATACAGGTTACTCAACTATAAATAGTCGCCAAGCCTTGGCGCTCTTCCAAGCATTCTGGCGAGGCCATTTCGAATTCGCGACACACCCACGGACGGTTTTCGTAGATGGTGCAGAGCATGCTGTCGCGATCCAGCGCCACGCACCAGCCGTCGTCGAGGCGCAACATGACTTCGCCGCCCCATTCGTCGATATCGATATAGCGTTTAGGTACGCCCGTGTCACTGAGCAGAATCACTTCCAGCTGGCAGCAGCAAGCCGCGCAGTTGGCGCACGTGACGGCGGCTGGCGCCTCGATGGGGGTAACAGGAATTAGCTGGTCTTTACTCATGGGCGCAGTGTAAATCAGCAGCCGTGTTCGACGGTATGGCAACTGACCACGGGTTGGCTTTTATCTGCGCCGGGCCAGCCCGTGCAGTAGGGGCAGTAGCACGGCCCAGAGCAGCGCCAGCACCAACAGCGTTGTGGCGGTGCCGTAGGGCAGGCTCACGCCGGCCAGTTGCGCGCCAGCGTAATAGGACAATGGCGCGCTGACGGCGCCCAGCAAACTGGCGCGCCACCAAGGGCGTGCAGTCCAGGCCAAGCAGTGCAGTAATGTGCTGGCCAACAAAGGCCAGAGCAGTGCCAGCCATAACGGCACCAACAGGCGTGGTTGGCCGAAATCAAATACGCCGAGGTGCAGCAGCGTGCTGTCGACAGTCACCCCAATCAACAGGGCACTGAGCAGCAGCTTGCCTTCGGCGGCCCAGCTGCTCAGCCAGCGCAGGTGCACGCCGAGCACCAGCAGCGGCACGCCTAGCAACCAGGGGTGCTGCGGGCTGAGCACCGAAGCGAACCAGCCGAGCTGAAACAGCGCGGCATTCACTAGCTTATTAGGCATCGAAGCGGCCAAGCAGTGGCTCGCCATGGGCTGCTGGTTTGGTCAGCAGTAATTGTGCGGTGCCGATGCTGCGCTCGATAAAGCCGCCCTCGCAGTAACACAGGTAGAACTCCCACAGCCGGTAGAAATACTCGTCGTAGCCCAGCGCTTCGAGCTGGTGCTTGGCGCTGCCGAGGTTGTCGTGCCAGTGACGCAGGGTGCGCGCGTAGTGTTGGCCGAAGTCTTCCATGTGGTGCAGGGTCATGTCGGTGTCGCGGCTGACGATCTCCAGCATCTTGCTCACCGAGGGCAGGGCGCCACCGGGGAAGATATACCGCTGAATAAAGTCGACGCTGTTTTTCGCCTGCTCGTAACGCTGGTCGCGGATGGTAATGGCCTGCAGCAGCATCATGCCGTGCGGCTTGAGCAGCTTGGCGCAGTGCTTAAAGTAGGTGGGCAAAAACCGATGGCCGACCGCTTCGATCATCTCGATCGAAACCAGTTTGTCGTACTGGCCGCTCAGGTCGCGGTAGTCCTCCAGTAGCAAGGTGATGCGGTCCTGCAAACCCTGCTTCTCGATACGTGCTTTGGTGTAATCGAACTGTTCCTGCGACAGGGTGGTGGTGGTTACTCGGCAGCCATAGTGACTGGCCGCGTATAACGCCATGCTGCCCCAGCCGGTGCCGATTTCCAGCAGATGGTCGCTGGGCTTGAGGTCGAGTTTCTGGCAGATACGCTCAAGCTTGTTCAGTTGCGCTTGTTCCAAGCTGTCTTCGGGGCGCAGAAACTGCGCAGCGGAGTACATCATGGTTGGGTCCAGCAGGTGCTCGAACATCTGGTTGCCGAGGTCGTAGTGGGCGGCAATATTTTTCCGCGAGCCTTGGCGGGTATTACGATTTAGCCAGTGCAGCGCTTTGATCAACGGCCGGCCCAATTGCGCCAGGCCGCGCTCCATGCCGTCGAGTACCTCAAGGTTGCTGACGAACAGGCGCACTACTGCCGTTAGGTCCGGGGAGCGCCAATAACCGTGGATATAGGCTTCGCCGGCGCCGATGGAGCCGTTGCCGGCCACCATGCCCCAGAAGGCACCGTCTAACACTTCAATCTCGGCGTGCAGCGCCGCGTCGGCACTGCCGAAGGTCAAACGCTCGCTACCTTCGCGAACCACCAGTTGGCCGTGGCGTAAGTGGTTGAGCTGACGCAATACCGCGCGGCGCAGAAGATTGGCAGCGATACCGTTGCCGCTGTGTACCCAGGTTTTCGCTGAGTTGAGGCTAGTGTTTTTCATCGACGGTATCCTTATGACGAGGGCGCGCCACGCTCCAGGCGTCTGGCGCGGCTGAATGGGCAACGAGCGGCGTGCGTTTAACCAACAGGCGCAAGGCCTGCCAATAGATGGCCAGTACGGTCTTGGCAGTCATCCACGGGAAACTGAGTAAGTGCCAATGCAGGCTGCGCCGGTTGAGTGGCTGGCGCTGCAGGCTGAGGCTGGCGTCGAACAGTTTGTCGGCGCCTTGCCAGTCGGCCATGTGCACGCCGAGGCGCTCACCGGGCTGGCTGAAACTCATGTGATATTCGAGGTCGCGCGGCAGGAACGGCGAAACATGAAACGCCTTAGTCACCGCCACATGTTGATGCCCCGTACCGTTGGCGGGCAGCACATAGTGGTAACGCTCGCGCCAAGGGGTGTTGCTGACTTCGCAGAGAATCGCCACCAGTTGCTCGTCGGCGTCGAAACAATAAAAGAAGCTCGCCGGGTTAAAGGCCAAGCCCCAACTGCGCGGTTGGCTGAGCAAACGCACGGCGCCGGTGGGTGCTTGACCGAGCGCGGCGCCCACCTGCTGGCGCACGGCATCGATCAAGCGGATGCCGGCGCGGGTGAATTGCGGCAGGTAGTCACTTTCGCGAAAACCAAAAGGCGCCCAGCGACTGTGGCCGGCCAAGGGCGACAAGCCAAGCACCGCTTCCTGCTCGTCTAAATCTAGGTACAGCAAGCCCATGCGGTAACGGAAGTCGTGCGGCTTGGGGGCGAAGCGGCGATGGCCGATCCAACCGCTGTACAGGGCGCTGTTCATGTCAGCGTCTCGCCAAAGGCTGCCGCCACGCGCAGGCCGCTGACCACGCCATCTTCATGGAAACCGTTGGCCCAGTAAGCACCACAAAAATAACTGTGATTAGCGCCGAGCAACTCTTCCCAGCGCGCCTGTGCCGCCACGCCCGCCAAGCTGTATTGCGGGTGGGCGTAGGAGTAGCGGGCGAGAATTTTGCTCGGCTCGATAGCAGCCGTTTGGTTGAGGCTCACGCAGAAAGTGCTCGCGCTAGTGATGCCTTGCAGGATGTTCATGTTGTAAGTCAGCGCCGCTGGCTGATGCAAAGCTGCTGCGCTAGACGATGCTGCGTTGAACTCAGCCTCAAAATGCTCATTTACGGCCTGTAAACTGCGCTTTTTCGGCTGAGTTCGCCTTGCCTCGCCGTCGCTCGCGACGCTTTGCACTGGCGGATTGATGCCACCGAGGCGGTAGTTCCAGCTGGCCCACGCCAGTGGGCGCTTAGGCAACAGACGGGTGTCGGTGTGCAGCACCACGTCGTTGTCGGCATAGGGCAGTGCGCCGAGAATCTGCTGCTCGGCCGCGCTCGGCTCGGCGAGCATTTTTAGCGCTTGGTCGCTGTGACAGGCGAACACCACCTTGTCGAAACGCTCGCTGCCGTTCGTGCTGTGAACGGTCACCCCTGTGGCATCGCGCTCGACCCGCTGCACTGGGCACTGCAGGCGAATATGCTCAGCAAACGAGGCGCACAGCGGCGCCACATAACTGCTAGAGCCGCCCTTAATAACTTGCCACTGCGGGCGGTTGCTGACCGAGAGCAAGCCGTGGTTCTTGAAAAAACGCAGAAAGAACTGCAGCGGGAAATTCAGCATGTCGGCCAGCGACATAGACCAAATCGCCGCGCCCATCGGCACCATGTAGTGCTCAATAAAGCGCTGGCCATAACCGTGTTGCTCTAGGTAATTACCCAGGCTCAAATCGCTGGCGATGCGCCCTTGTTCGAGGTCATCCACAGCCTCGCGATTGAAACGCAGAATGTCGCGGAGCATGCCCCAAAATACCGGTGAGAGTAGATTGCTGCGCTGGGCGAACAGGCTGTTCAGGGTGTTGCCGTTGTACTCCAGGCCGCTCTCGGGGTCGCACACCGAAAAGCTCATTTCGGTCGGCTGATAAGCCACGCCAAGCTGATCGAGCAGCTTGATAAAGTTCGGGTAGGTCCAGTTGTTGAACACAATAAACCCAGTGTCGATGGCGTACAGGTGGCCGTCCACCTGCACATCCACGGTGTGGGTGTGGCCGCCCACCCAGTCGCTGGCCTCGAACACGCTGATCTGGTGATTGCGGTTGAGCAAGTAGGCCGCGGTGAGACCGCTGATGCCGCTGCCGATAATGGCGATTTTCATGCTGAGTCCTTGCTGGCGCTGCGCGCCATGCGTTTACCGATAGCCAGTTGCAGGCCGTTGGGCAGATGGCCGAGCAACCGCAGCAGGGCGATAAACGGGCCGGGAAAAGCGATCTCATAAGGCCGCTTGTGCAGGCGGGCGGCGATGTGCGCAGCGGCCTTCTCTGCAGACCAGCGCAGCGGCATGGCAAAGTCATTTTTTTGCGTCAGCGGCGTGTCGACAAAACCCGGGCTAACCAACGTGACGTCGATGCCCTCGCTGGCTAAGTCGATACGCAGGGCTTGCAGCAAGTAGCGTAGCGCCGCTTTCGAGGCGCCATAGGCCTCGGCGCGCGGCAATGGCAGGTAAGTGACCGAACTGCTCACGCCAATTAAATGCGGCTGATTACCGGCGCGTAGCAGCGGCAGGGCGACTTCGATGCAATAACCGGCCGAGAGCAGGTTAGCGCTCAGTACGCGCTCGAGCATGGCCGCTTGAAAATCAGCAACCTCGACATACTCGCAGGTGCCGGCATTTAGAATCACGCTGTCCAGCGCGCCCCACTGCTCGGCGATGCGTGCGCCCATGGCGTGCACTTGGCTGGCGTCGGTGAGATCACCGGCAACGATCAACACCTGTTCGGGGTAGCGCGCGGCCAGTGCCTGCAGTGGCTCTAGGGTGCGTGCGCTGATGGCCACGCGCTCGCCGCTGCGCAGCAGTTGTTCTGCCAAGGCCGCGCCAATACCGCTGCTGGCACCCGTTAGCCAGACACGCCGGCTCATACTAACCGCCGCTTTAGCCAGCGAATAATTGCGCCGAGTATTGGCAAGTGTTCATACAGCAGAGCGCCGGCGTCGAAGTAGTCGCGGTGCCGATACACCTTGCCGTCGCTCCACAGCAGGTGCGAGCAGCCTTGCACGCGAATCAACTGGCCGCCGGCCAAGCGCGCATGGCGATAGCTCATGGTCCAGCGCAGGTAGCCTTCGCTGGCGCTCACCTCATCGAAGCCATAAAAATCAAACTGCAACGCGTCGATATTGGCGTACATCTGCGCGAAATAGCGGCGGATATTGGCTAGCCCGCGCACTTCATGCAGCGGGTCAATAAACAGCGCGTCTTGGCTATACAAGCTGTCGAGTTGCGCGAGGTTGTGCTTGTTAAGCCCGCTAAAGGCTTGGGCAAACGCATGCAAAAAGTTGCTCATGGCGCACCTCTAGGCTGGTGAACGAAAGCGTATTCGCTGCCGCAGTAGACAAATAATAGGCATATACCTGTACAGAGGCAATGTATTTGTACAGGTATTGTATTGCTAATTTTTGCTTCGCGCAGGTCTGCCGCGTCGGTAAGAGCATAGTGGCCGGTTATCGGCTAGGCCGGCCAACTCAGCACATGGCTGGGCAGGCCGCCAGGCAGTGGTGCAGCAGCCGATGCAAACTGGGCCAGGCCCGTAGAGCCAAGCCCAAAGCAGCCTGGCGGTGGAGGCAATCAGCAAGGAGTGATGGTTTGCTGCTGAGCAGTAAAGCGCTCAGAGCGGGGGAGCCCGATCGGGGAATAAGGTCGATAACAATCACTGCGCTAATGATCGATTGAGCGCTTGGTCCCCGCTGCGCGAACTACAGAATGGTCAAGGCGATAGAGTCAGAAACAGGCCGGATAAACCAATGCCGCCACGCTGACAGCAGGGTTAGGAAAAGGCTGTGTGCTGTTATGTGTCGCAGACCTGTTTGTAGGGTGGGCTTTAGCCCACCAGCGCGGGGTAACAGCCTTGGTGGGCTAAAGCCCACCCTACGTTTTGCGCTCAACACGTAACGGGTACATAGCCTAGGAAAAGCTCTGCTGACTACTGCGGGGAAGAGTCCATAGACACTTGTTAGCTGCGTTGAACTATACAAGATTAAGAACTATGATTTTTTTGGATTATCTTTTCGATATTTAAATGCTTCAATGCAGGCAGGTAGATCATAAAACTTTGGATTGCCCGTTTGTCTGTTCGCATTTATGCCTGAAGTTTTCCGTGTGCAGTCTTCTGCGCTGTCCGTGCTTAGCTTAGAACTCATGCATTCGTTAAATGCCTGCTTGCGGATTGGTTCTAGTTTAACTAATCGCGCAGCCTCACAGGCTTGATCTAGCCCTGCTTGTTTTCTGGCTATTTTTTCTTGGTCGGCCTGAAAAGCATGCGCACTGGTTGCGATAGTAAAGGCCGCGGCATAGGTAAATAGATTTATTGGCTTCATAGAACCTTCGAATAGAATCTAATGTTTGGTTAAGGGGTTGTGGCAGGCAGTCGCAGAGAGCGCAGCGAACGGTTTGCACCGCTTATTATGTGTTTGTGATGGCATAGTATGCGAACACCGAAAAGCCAATAATTAAAGAAATTATGAAAATTAACATGAAATTATCATTGAAGCGATTTGCAGATTGTCGAGATGAGGTTTCAATGAATTGATGATAATTTTCTATATTGACAGGGCTGCTTACTATGTGACTTGGGTTTTTTAATAAATTAACAGCGTCTTCGTATTGGTTGTCGAGGCAAACCCATAAGGTGTATTTGTTCGCGATTATAAAACCCAGAGCCGGGCCTGAATTTTTACTGCCGATGAAGGTTGGAATGCCACTTCCGGCAAGGAGGAGTTCGGCATTGGCCATTTCAGTTTGGCAGGTGGAGTGAAAGAGTATCTTCATAGTGTTGGCATATAACTATCGGTTAAGAGGCCGCGGCACGCAGCCCCAGAGAGCAAGCGAACGGCTTGAATACTGTTATGCGCTTTGAAGGTTTCGTATAAATTTGTTTTAATGCTTTGTAATTGTTCTATTCTATCGAAGCTTCAATGTTTATTGGCACTGCGTTAATACATAACATTGTCCATTGCAGGTGCTTGTTATGCGATTGCCCAAGCACCTGCTTTGATATTATTTTAATACCCTCGCTGAGCCGATACAGATAAGGCCTTCAGCTCTAACGCGCACTGTCTTTCTTTTTTTCGTACATTGCGGCATCAGCTACCGCAACCATTTCTTCTAGCGATTGCTCTGTATCATATGAGAACCGCGCCACACCAGCACTGTATTCTATAAGATAAGGTTTGTTGATGGACTTATTCATTGCGTCCATTTCTATTTTAAAACGATCGAGAATTATCGCAATTTTTTCATCACTGGCGTCTGTCAGCATGGCAACAAACTCATCCCCACCGAGTCGGCCAATCACATCGCTCTCACGAAACACGCTGCGCATCACTTCTGCAAACTGCCTTAATGCAAAATCACCTTCATGGTGCCCGAAACTATCATTGATCAGTTTAAATTTATTAAGGTCAAATAAAATTACTGATATCGGGATTTTCTTGCGTCGGCAGATCTTTTGGCTATGCTCAGCCAGTGTTAAAAAACCTCGGCGGTTCGATATTAAGGTTAGTTCATCCAGTGTTGCCAATTGAATTGATCTGATTTCTTGCTCAATCATGGCTCCCAAGTCATTTAATAGTTGCTTATCCTCTTCGTTCAGGTTCTTAGGTTTCGAATCAATTAAGCATAATGTCCCTAAGTTTATACCTTGTCTTAATTTCAGCGGGTAACCTGCATAAAAGCGGATATTAGGCGCTTCGGTAACCAGCGGATTATCAAAAAACCGCACATCCTCAACCGCATTGGGAATAATGAATAAACCATCCTGGTTAATGGCGTGGCCACAGAATGATATTTCGCGCGATGTCTCAGAAGCATCCAAACCTTGCGTGGATTTAAACCACTGCCTATCTTGATCAACAAGGCTAACCAGCGAAATTTCTACGTCAAACATACGCTTGGCCATTCGGGTGACGCGATCAAATCGTTCTTCATGGGACGTATCGAGAATTTGGAGTGTTCTTAATGCATGCAGCCTTTCTGCTTCATTGGCTGGCACTTCTGGCTTAATCATATCGGTTCCTCTTTCTTGAAGAAATTGCTTAAGTATAGTGCATCTCAACAATCATTCATGCTGGCAAAAACCACAACCAAGCAAGACCAGAGCGAACGTTAAGAAACGGCTGCATAATTTTTGGTTAAGGGACGGGCTTTAGCAAGTCCCAGAGAGCGAAGCGGACGGCTTGAATACTGTAATGGATTCTCCCCGCGCCATGGCTAGGGCGCTAGAGCCCCGAACATGCCGGATATGCGAATGCAACCGCGCTGTCGACAGGCTTAGGAAAGCTCTGCTGACTACTTGTGGGGAGAGTCCATATACGCTTGTTAGACTTTTGAGACTGGATTTATTTTCAGCTACGCAGATGTTGTAGAAAATATCTGTAAAGCAGCAAGAATCCAAAGTGCAACCAGCACAAAATTACTTGTGGCAAATGCAATGAGACGATGAATGACATGATTATAAGTTAGATGGATGACGCTATGGATTATACGCAAAGCAACGTATGCCCAAGCGATAGTAACCATGGCTGCTGATGTACTGTTTGTGACATAGATAAGTAAGCAGGCGACATAGAACAGAACGGGCAACTCAAGCAGGTTCATGTAGTTTCTGTTCGGGATGCTTACGTATGGGGGAACAGACGCTGATTCTCCGTATTTGAAGTCGTTCGCGACGGTCTCGCGACGAAACCCGGAGCGAAAGCGGGCGATAGGGATTTGCAGCAAAACGACGCTAGTCCAGAGTGCCAATGCGAATACAGGGTAGAGAATTGCCAGATTATTCATATATTCAACTCCTTTTTGTGACAAAGATACCGACAGTTATCAACTGACGGCGCGGTGTTTTCGTTGAAAGGCTTGCCGAAGGGAGCCCAACGTAGAGTTGAGCGTGCTGCGCGGCTGTTTGCGCAGCTACGCTCGAACGCCGGGTTATAACTCACTTTGACACACGTTGAGAAAGACTATTTTTCAGCCAACGCAAAACCTGCGTTGCCAGATGCGACCACCGAGACAAATACAAACGGTACCGGACCAATATTTAAAGCGCCATGCACTTGCCCAGGTTTTGCTATGGCAATATCTCCTGCCTTAAGATGAGCGACAATGCCGCCTCCTTGGTAATACTCAGCCTCTCCAGACAAAACCGTCCAAGTATCTTGGCCGTGCGGGTGAACATGAGCGGCTATTTCTTGCCCAGGATGGGCATGCCAAACAACAACAGCTGAGTCTTTCGTTTCCAGAACCACTGAACGAATTGGTTCACCGACAGATGGACGAATGTATTCTGTTACCGAAAATATTCTTGATTCCATATCCATTCCAATAATCGAGTTGGTTTGAGATGTCACGACAGAACAACTGAATCAGAGAATTTTAACGTTTAGGTTAAGGAGTGGCGGCACGCTGTCTCAGAGAGCGCAGCGAACGATTTGAGCCGTTTGCTAGGTGTATTAAATCCATACGTCATTCTGAGCGGTGCGAGCACTATCATCGTGACCAGTGTTAAGTACGCCACGAGGCTCGATAAGCAAAATCTTTACTTCTTCTTTTGCGAAAGGTTTGTGCTCCTTGCCCTTCGGAACAACATACATTTCTCCTTGAGTTAAATTTACATGACCATCCCGGAAGTCAATGCGCAGGCTTCCTTCTAATACAATAAAGGTTTCATCTGTATCCTTGTGATCATGCCAGACAAAATCTCCTTTTATTTTGACTACTTTAAACTGGTAGTCGTTCATTTCGGCGATTACTTTTGGTGCCCACTGCTCGTCAAAAAGAGCTAGTTTGTTTGCAAAGTTAAGTGCTTGATATTTCACTGGATACCGCCTGCAGCTAACGTTCAGGTTAAGGGCGCGCGGTACGCGGTCCCAGAGAGCGAGTCGAACGGCTTGGATGGCTAGTTATACGTTAACCTTGTAACTTAAGGTTGCCTCATCACCTGTGATTCCTCGGAATCCCCAACAATGACTGGGCTGCTCAAATATTGTAATTTCTACGTCAACCGGATCAATAGCCAATTCGTGTTCAAAGGTTGAAAATATTTGCTTTATGAGTTTCTTTTTTGTTTCTTCCGTTCGCCCAGAAATCATGCTTATTTCAATTACTGTATATTTTTCCGATCTGCCGCCGGGGTAATAGAAATTAGTTTTATCTAGTGGAACGAAACGGTGAGCACGTTTGTCTTCGGGCAACCCAAGAACAGCAGTCATGCAGCTATGTAGCGCATCGGACATCTGTGATTTTATGGCATTTAAGTGGTAGTCAATTCCATAGACGGTGATCATTGCGATTCCTTGCGAGCGTTTAACGTTTGGTTAAGGGGCCGGCTCTGCTGGTCCCGGTGAGCGAAGCGAACGATTTGAATACTGTTAGGTTCTGTTCGGTGGGACATAGGCCTCCTCAAACTGTGGTAAGTCGTCACTGATGGGCCACCAATTTGCTTTTGATCCTGTGTAGAAATGTGCTGCTGGTTTAACTGGAAGCTCTTCATTAAGGAGGCCAGCCCTGATGCGTAATACGCCCGGTAAACTGTCCTTTTTGCTGTAAATGGGTGAGCCGCACTGGTTGCAAAATACCCGTTGTTTGCCAGGAGATGACTCAAACGTAGTAAGTAATTCTGCGCCACTGATCAGATGAAAAGCCGCTGAGGAAACCGGCGTGTTTGTGGCGAATGGCGCCCCCTGAGCTTTGCGGCACTGTGAACAATGACATATCTGAATGGGTGCTAACTCAGATTCAATATGGAATTTAATTCCGCCACATAAACAATTACCAGAATACAAAGGAACCTCCTGCTCTATGAGCCTAACGTTTAGATTAAGGGGCTGCGGCAGGCAGTCCCAGTGTACGAATTGAATCGCTTGATAGGCGGTTGATTTATAAGGAAGTGTTGGAGCAGCACGTATATGCAATACGTGGCTTAACTTGTGTTATCCGGTAATTCGTATTCCGCCCGCTATCATTGCGCCCGCGATAGTGAGTATGCAGCCGACTCCAATTCGATCGTGCAATAAATTGTACTTTGCATATCCATTAAGGTCGGCGCTTTTTAGGCAGCTATACCGTTTGTGAACGGTATATGCAGCTATGGAATTTAATAGCACGGCCGAAACCCCGAGGCCGACTTTGAGGAATAGTATTTTATCCCAGTGAGCGGATTCCAGAAGTAGGCTGCCTGTTATTAGAGTTACGAATATCGCAGGGATCTCGACTGCGATGTCAATTTTTGCATGCAGGGCAGCTAGGTAGCTTTTGTTCGGTGGTACTTTCCCCTGACTCAACTCGAGTACGGTTTCCGTTGCTACGCAGCCAGCCCAAATTCCGATGGCCATAAGATGAATAAATAACAATGCACTCATCAAAAAACTCCTTAATGGTTATAAGCGTATTGGTTGTGCGTCAAATATTGATTAGCGCTGGAATAAATGGCAGTGGCCTAGCGCCGCACGCAGCGGATGGTCCGCGGCAATGCTTTGTTATGCATGTACCTGACCTACAATCACGTATTGACCTGCTGATACTTTAATTGGCTCAGGAAAGCCTTTACCTAGAACCTTTCTGCCGTTACTGTTTTCACCTGACTGGTTGCTGAAGCCAATATTCACAACTTTTTCGAAATGCATGTACGACGCCCACACTACAGTGTTGATATATTTTATTGAGCCATCACTTTCTCGATTAACGGCTCTGTAGAATGTTGAGCTAACAAACCCCTCTTGTTCGCTAAAGTACGACACATACTCGTAACGTACTTGCTCAGCAGTTAATTCCATGCCCTCGGGGACAGTAATCGTATTTATTACGCTAACTTGATCCATGAGCTACTTCCGATAGAGATGCTTAACGTTTGGTTAAGGGGCGGG
>JBBKVZ010000085.1:0-7131 GCA_037968715.1 Pseudomonas sp. | reverse complement strand
TGCAAGTTAGGATCACTGGACGACAAGCGTCCGGTAGCGGTAACTGCCTGATGGTAGGAAGTGTGAATGCGCCCGGTACGCGGATTAATCTGCTCCGGCAGGCGGTCGGTGTAGGTGCTTTTCAGCTTGCTCAAGCTGCGGTATTGCATCAGCACCTTGGGCAGCGGGAAGTCTTGCTCCGCCAATTCGGCCAATACTGCTTCGGCGGTCGACGCCTGCCCCTTGGCGGTTTTGCTCAATACCGGCAGCCCGAGTTTCTCGTAGAGAATCACCCCCAGCTGCTTGGGTGAGCCAAGGTTAAATTCCTCACCGGCGATGGCGAAAGCCTCGCGCTCCAACTCCACCAGCTTGTCGCCCAACTCGACACTGTGCTCGCCGAGTAACTTGGCGTCGACCAACGCGCCTTGACGCTCAATGCGCGCCAGCACCGGCACCAACGGCATTTCGATCTCGGTCAATACCTTGGCCAAACTGGCAATGGCTTGCAGTTGCGGCCACAAGGTTTGATGCAAGCGTAGGGTCACGTCGGCATCTTCGGCAGCATACGGGCCGGCCAGTTCAATGGAGATTTGATCAAAAGTCAGCTGCTTGGCGCCCTTGCCGGCAATGTCTTCAAAGGCAATGGTGGTGTGTTCAAGGTATTTGAGCGCCAACGCATCCATATTGTGGCGGCTGGCGGTGGCGTTGAGCACATAGGATTCGAGCATGCTGTCGAAGGCCACGCCCTGCACCTGAATGCCTTGGCTCGGGTCACCGTCGATGGCGCAGTTGGCCAAAATGTTGATGTCGTACTTGGCGTTCTGACCGACCTTGGCTTTGTGCGGATCTTCCAGCAACGGCTTAAGCGCCTTGAGCACCCATTCGCGGTCCAGCTGCGTCGGCACGCCCATATAGGCGTGCGTCAGCGGCACATAAGCCGCCTCACCGGCGCTGACAGCGAAGGAAATCCCGACTAACTGCGCTTGCTGAGCATCAATACTGGTGGTTTCGGTGTCGAAGGCGATCAGCTCGGCTTGCTGCAATTTAGCCAGCCAAACGGCAAAGCGCGCCTCGTCCAAAATGGTTTCGTAAGCCCCCGCTGATTGCGCCGGGGCGGCAACTGCGGCGCTTTCGAGCGGCTGCGGGGCAACCTCTGCGGCGGCGCTGTCGGTTACCGGCGCAGCCGCAACCAGCGGCGCGCTGGCCGAGGCGCACAAATCAAATAAGCCGCCGTCATTAATCGGCAGCTTGGCCACCGCCGGCAGAGGCTGCGGATGGCTGCGTTGCAGCTGATCAATCCAGCTCTTGAACTCCAGTTCGCGGTACACCTCGATTAACGCCGGCACATCCAGCGGCCCCATATGCAGGTCGCCGATCTGCACATTCAGCGGTACATCGAGCTTGATGGTCGCCAGCTCATAGGACAGGTACGCCATCTCGCGGTGTTCAAGCAGCTTAGCCGCCAAGGTTTTAGCACCACGAATCGGCAGTTCCGGGACCTTATCGAGGTTGGCGTAGATCACATCCAGCCCGCCGCCGATGCCGACCAGCAAGCCCAACGCGGTTTTCTCGCCGACCCCGGCCACACCGGGGATGTTGTCGGCTTTGTCACCCATCAACGCTAAGTAGTCGATGATTAATTCTGGGCCGACGCCGAATTTGCTTTTCACCCCTTCAACGTCATACACGCTGCCGGTCATGGTGTTGACTAAGGTCACCAGCGGGCAAACCAACTGGGCCATGTCCTTGTCGCCGGTGGAGATCACCACCGGCCGGCCGCCAGCGGCGCTTTGCCGGGCTAAGGTGCCAATCACGTCATCGGCCTCGACGCCGTCGGTGCACAACAACGGGTAACCGAGACCGCGCACACAGGCGTGCAGTGGCTCGATCTGCAGACGCAGCTCATCGGGCATCGGCGGGCGGTGAGATTTGTACTCGGCAAACAACTCGTCGCGAAAGGTCGGCCCTTTGGCATCGAACACCACCACAAAGGGGCTTTGCGGGTATTGCTTGCGCAAACTCTTGAGCATGTTGAGCACGCCCTTCACCGCGCCCGTGGGCAAGCCTTTGGACGTGGTCAGCGGCGGCAGGGCGTGAAAAGCCCGGTACAAATACGAAGAACCGTCCACCAAAACTAAAGGGCTCATGAGCAGGATCAACCTTCTTCTGCGACCCGGCGCTACAATGGCCAGATCAATAACCAAAAAAGAGGCAAGGTTACCATGCGCACACTCCATAGCCTGCTGCTGGCCAGCTTGATCGCACTCAGTCCGTTGGCCGTGATGGCCGCAGACGCTCCGGGCGCCGAGCCAGACGTAACCATTCGCCAAGACGGCGACAAGAAAATCGAGGAATACCGCCAGAATGGCTTCCTGTATGCCATCAAGATCACGCCCAAGGGCATGAAACCGTATTTCTTGGTGCGCTCGGACGGCAGTGAAGGCAACTTTATCCGCTCCGACCAACCGGATATGTTGATCCCATCGTGGGAAATCTTCAGCTGGAAATAACCGTGCTTACAGGCCGCTTAACAAGGAGCTACTGGCATGTCGGTGTTTACCCTGATCGAACGCGCCGAACTGGAAGTCTTCCTGGCCCCGTACGGGTTAGGACGCCTGCTGGAATTTAGCGGCATTGCCGAAGGCGCAGAGAACAGCAATTTCTTTGTCAGCTTGGAAACGGGCGAATATGTGCTGACTCTGGTTGAGCGCGGCTCACAGGCCGATCTGCCGTTTGTGCTGGAGCTTTTGCAGCGCTTGCACAGCGCCGGCCTACCGGTGCCTTACGCGGTGGCCACGCAAAGCGGCGAGACCCTACGTGAACTAGCCGAGAAACCGGCATTGCTGCAACCACGCCTGCCGGGCAAGCACATCAGCCAACCAAACGCCCATCATTGCCGTGAAGTTGGCTTGTTGCTGGCGCGCATGCACCTGGCCACCCGCGGGCAAATTCTCGAACACAGCAGTGATCGTGACTTTGACTGGATGCTCAGCGAAGGCCCCCTGCAAGCCCTGCAACTGCACGAAGAGCAACTGCCACTGTTGCGCAGCAGCTTGGCGGAACTGGCCACTTTACAGCCACGCATTTTGCATCTGCCGCGCGCCAACCTGCATGCTGACTTGTTTCGCGACAACCTGATGTTCGACGGCCCGCACCTGAGCGGGGTGATCGATTTCTACAACGCCTGCGCCGGACCGATGCTCTACGATGTGGCGATCACCGTGAACGACTGGTGCTCTGACCATAACGGTCGCCTGAACAACAGCCGGGCCCACGCCATGCTTGGCGCCTATGCCAGCCTGCGACCATTCAATGCCGCCGAGGCCGATCTCTGGCCAGCCATGCTACGCGTCGCTTGCCTGCGCTTTTGGTTGTCACGCTTGGTGGCGATCAACCAGCCTGCCGCCAAGGGCGTACACATTAAAGACCCGACCGAACTGCAGCGCTGCCTAGAGCAACGCCAACAGGTTAATTTGCAGCTACCGATGGCCCTGTAACCGCAGACTGCGCCCGACACGCTCCAAGCCGCAACGCTATAAGCGGCGTAAACAGCCGGACAAGTCATCCGCCAAGATACTCAGCAACTGCTCATAGCCGGTGGCATTAACCGCTAGTTTGCCGCCCATGGCATCTAGCTCGGCCAGCGTTACTGGCAGCCCGGCGCTGAGGGTTTGCGCCAAACGCGGGCGCAACGACGGCTCGCTAAATACACAGGTTGGCCCGGCCGCCTGCAAGCGCTCACGCATCTGCGCTACATGCTGGGCACCCGGCTGCACTTCGCTGGCAACACTGAATACCCCAGCATGCTTAAGACCATAGGCCTCTTCAAAGTAGTCAAAGGCCTCATGGAAAACGAAGTAAGGCTTGTCGGCCACACCCAGCAAGCGGGCCTTTATATCTATATCTAGCTGCGTTAAGCGCGCCCTGAACGCCTGCAAATTCGCCTGATAGCGCGGCGCGTTAAGCGGGTCGGCGGCCGATAAGTCCGCCGCCATCCGCGTGGCGATCACTTGGGCATTGGCCGGTAGTAGCCACAGGTGAGCATCCAGAGTACCGGGGCGATGAGCATGGTCGTGCTCACCGTCAGCAGCTGAAGACTCATGTTCGTCATCGTGCTCAGCAGCAGGCTGAGTTTGGCCAAAATGGCGCAAGTGCAGGCCGGGCAAGTCTTGCACCGCCACCGCTGGCTGCTGGCGAGCCGCGAGCACTCGGGGCAGAAAACTCTCCATGTCCGGACCGATCCAATACAGCAACTGCACATCTTGCACCTGGCGCACATCTGAGGGCCGCAGCGCATAGTTATGCGCCGAGGCACCCGACGGCAGCAGCACTGCGGGGCTGCCGACGCCCTCTTGCACGGCCGCGGCAATTAACTGCAACGGTTTGATGCTGGTCAGCACGCGCACTTCGGCGCTGGCGTTAACCACGAAACAACTGAATAAAAGGCCGAGCAAGAGACGGGACACGAAATAACACCTGTAGGGAGAGGAATAGCGCCAAGAAGCGTTATAGAATAACGTCTCTTCCACCGGACGTCTGCCATCCCATGCTTAAGCCCCTTATCGCCAAAGCCCCGCTGGCCTGCCTGCCGCATGATCATTCGCACTGTGTGAGCAGCGCCTTAGCTGAGGCGCAAAGCCTCTGCGCGCAGCGTGGCGTACGCCTGACAGCCCTACGTTTGCGGGTTTTGGAGCTGGTCTGGCACAGTCACAAACCGCTCGGTGCCTATGATATTTTGGCCGTATTGAGCGAGACCGACGGCCGTCGCGCAGCCCCTCCGACCGTTTATCGGGCGTTAGACTTTCTCCAAGAGAACGGCTTGGTCCATCGCCTTGCCTCGCTGAATGCCTTTGTCGGCTGCAGCCATCCCGAGCACCCGCATCAGGGCCAGTTTCTGATTTGCCGCACCTGCCACACCTCCATTGAGCTGGAGCACAGCACCATCGGCGCGGCCATTATCAGCAGCGCCGCCAACGTCGGTTTCAGCGTAGAAAGCCAGACCGTGGAAGTGCTCGGCCTGTGCGCCAACTGTCAGGTGCCCGCATGAGCGACGCGCTGATTCGGCTGGAGCACATTGGCGTCAGCTTTGCCGGGCAAGCGGTGCTGCAAGACGTGCACCTTAGCGTTAAACCCGGCGAAATCGTCACCCTGATCGGCCCCAATGGCGCGGGGAAAACCACCTTGGTGCGCGCGGTGCTCGGCCTACTCAAACCCGACAGCGGTAGCGTGTGGCGCCAAGCCAAATTGCGCATTGGCTATATGCCGCAAAAGCTCCAAGTCGATGCCACCCTGCCACTCTCGGTGCTGCGCTTTTTGCGTTTAGTGCCCGGCGTCGACCGTGCTCAGGCATTAGCGGCGCTGCACGAAGTCGGCGCGCCACAAGTCATCGACAGTCCAGTGCAGAGCGTTTCCGGGGGCGAGTTGCAGCGTGTACTGCTGGCCCGAGCACTGCTGCGCAAACCGCAACTACTGGTGCTCGACGAGCCGGTGCAGGGCGTCGATGTCGCCGGTCAAGCCGAGTTGTACAGCCTGATCACTCGCCTGCGCGACCGCTACGGCTGCGGGGTATTGATGGTCTCCCACGACCTGCATTTGGTCATGAGCACCACCGATCAGGTGATCTGCCTAAACCGCCACGTATGCTGCTCCGGCCACCCGGAAAAAGTCAGCAACGACCCAGCGTTTGTGGAGATGTTTGGCGAAGACGCGCAAAGCCTAGCCATCTATCACCACCGCCACGACCATAACCACGACCTGCACGGCAGCGTGGTGCTGGCTAAGCCGCATGTACACGGAGCCGACTGCAACCATGGCTGATTTCCTCCTCAATGCCTTACTGGCCGGCCTGGCGTTAGCACTGGTGGCCGGGCCGCTGGGCTCTTTTGTGGTATGGCGACGCATGGCCTATTTCGGCGACACCCTGTCGCATGCGGCCTTACTCGGCGTAGCCATCGGCCTGCTGCTGGATGTCAGCCCGACCATTGCCGTAACGGTCGGCTGCCTGCTATTGGCCTTACTGCTGGTAACCCTGCAACAACGCCAACCGCTGGCCGCCGACACCCTACTCGGAGTTCTGGCGCCAAGTACCTTGTCGTTGGGCTTGGTGCTGTTGAGCTTTAACCGCGAAGTGCGCATCGACCTGATGGGCTATTTATTCGGCGACCTGCTGGCCGTCGGAGCAACCGATCTACTGTGGATTGTCGGCGGCTGCGCCTTGGTATTGCTGACGCTGCTGGCCCTGTGGCGACCGTTGCTGGCCATCACCGTGCATGAGCAACTGGCACAAGTGGAAGGCTTGCCCGTGGCCGCGCTGCGTTTGTGCTTGGTCTTGCTGATTGCTTTGATCATTGCCTTGGCGATGAAAATCGTCGGCGTGCTGCTGATCACTTCACTGCTGATTATTCCGGCCGCCGCCGCCCAACGGCACGCCCGCAGCCCCGAACAAATGGCCGTAACGGCCAGCGTGCTCGGCGTGCTTGCCGTGTGCGCAGGCTTGAGCTTGTCGTGGTATCAAGACACTCCAGCCGGCCCCTCCATCGTGGTCGCCGCCGCGCTACTATTTTTGCTCAGCTTGGCCATCCCGAAACGCACACGCTAAACGCTACCCAGCACAGTCGAACCGCCGCCGGTTTGGTTGTGCTGGGGCGCGCAGTGTAGACTTGCACGTTTTTTGCGCAAAATGAGACCCATAGCAATGAAGTCGTTCATACCTCACTACCTCGTATTGTTGTTGGTTTCAGTAATGACTGGCGCGACCGGCAGTGCTGCCTTCGCGGCTGACGATGAGCTGCCAGTCGATGACTCCGTCAGTGCTTTTCGCAACATTGAAAAAAGCCTGAACAGCGGCCAACTGCAACAAGCCGAAAGCCAGCTGAACGCCCTTAAGCAACGCGCCGCCGGCGACACGCGGCTTGAGCAATACCAGCGGCAAATCGCCGAAACCTATCTGCAGCAAGGGCAAAGTGCCCTGCAAAAAGGTGACCTAAACGCCGCCACTGCCGCCCTCAGTCGCGCGCGTAGCTTTCTGCCACAAGCGCCAGCACTGACCAGCGGATTGGACAGCGCCATCGCCACCGCCCGGAGCGCCGAACAGGCCGCCGCCGACAAAGCCCGTGCTGCCGCACAGCAAGCGGCAGCCAAAGAAGCGGCGGC
>JBBKVZ010000084.1:0-9242 GCA_037968715.1 Pseudomonas sp. | reverse complement strand
AGCCGTTAGCGCCGTGGATCTCCACGCCATCAAAACCGGCGGCCTTGGCGTTTTCTGCAGCGAGGCGATACGCATCGACGATATCGGCGATTTCTTCAGTTTCCAGCGCGCGCGGGGTGACAAAGTCTTTCATCGGGCGGATCAAACTGACATGCCCAGCAGGCTGCACGGCGCTTGGCGCAACGGGCAGCTGGCCATTCAGATAAACCGGATCGGAAATACGCCCGACGTGCCACAGCTGCAGGACGATTTTGCTACCGGCAGCATGTACCGCCTTGGTGATATTGCTCCAGCCGCGCACCTGCTCATGGGACCAGATACCTGGGGTGTCCGGGTAGCCGACGCCCATCGGGGTGACGGCGGTGGCTTCGCTGATAATCAAACCAGCGCTGGCCCGCTGCACGTAGTACTCGGCCATCATGGCATTGGGCACACGGCCTTCATCGGCGCGGCAGCGGGTTAGCGGAGCCATGATGATGCGGTTGTTCAGTTCAAGATCGCCGATCTTGATCGGGTCAAAAAGCGTCGTCATAAAATGTTCCTTTCAGGTTATTCGTTGAATGCCAGTTCGGTTTTAGGGGCGCGGCTGTTGAAGCTCAGCAGGGCGGCGATTAATGCCAATACCGCGAGGACCATTAACGCTGCAGGCATGCTCTGCGCTGCGCAAAAAGGTGAATAAGTCATGGCGGTTTAGAGCGCTTGACTGAGATGGCGGAGAAACGCTTGCACGGCTGCTTCGTTGCGCTTAAAAAAGTGCCACTGACCGACCTTTTTGCTACTGATCAACCCGGCTCGCTGCAAGGTGGCCAAGTGTGCAGAGACGGTCGATTGCGACAGCCCCGTACGTTGGTCGAGCTTGCCGGCACAAACGCCGTTTTCCAGTGAGTGATCTTGGTCGGCAAAATAGGCCTGAGGGTCTTTCAGCCAGTGCAGAATGTCGCGCCGCACGGGATGGTTAAGCGCTTTAATTACTTCATCGATGTCGAGTTGCATGCGCGCATTGCCTGTGTGCTGTAACGCTATATCGCGATGCAGCAAACCTTATATCGGTCACTGGCGATATGCAGATCGTTTGTGCCGATAGTCATCATTGGCTGCATTGATGGGCTGGCTGGTGGCACGTCTGCATAAGCGCAAACCGGCCCCTATTCGGCAAAACATCCGACAATAAAAACCAGCGTCTGTAGCCACGCATGGCCAATGGCTAGGCTAAGCCCGGCAAAGAACCCGCTATTGTTTTTGCTCCGGCGGCAGTCCGGATATGTTTATCTACATTCATAGCGTTAAGAGCTCTCAGCTAAAGGAGTAGACCAGTGCCCTCACGTCGCATCCCCTTCGCGGTACATATTTCCACGCTATTTATCGGTTTGCTGCTGGCTTTTTCGGCCATCACCAATACCTTTCAATTTCACGAAACTCGTAGGTTGATTACCGAGGAAGTGGGCAAGCGCTTTGCCCTGATTGGCCAGAAAGCCATGCAGGACATCCAGAACACTTACAGCAATGCCGTTACCACCAGCGCCCTATTAGCCAAACAACGGCTGATGAGCGCCAGCAACTTGCAGCAGCGGCTCGACAGTCTGGACTGGATGACCACCGCGCTAAAGACACAACCGAACGCCAACTCCCTATATATGGGCTACAAGAGCGGTGATTTTTTTATGCTGCGGCCGTGGCACGGCGACCCGAAATTACAAGCAGATTTTGCCGCGCCGCCAAACACCGCCTGGATGGTGCAAAGCATCGAAATGCACGATGGCCAAATGCTTGGCAGCTACCTATTTTTTGACGCCACACTGGCGCTAATCGAGCGGCGAGACCAAGCGAACTATGACTACGACCCGCGAACCCAGGAGTGGTATCAAAAGGCCCTAGTGACCGATGGGCTCTATGTGCAGCCACCGTATATTTTCTCCAGCACCGACGAGCTAGGCGGCACGTTCGCCTTTGCAACCGACAACGGCCAGGGCGTGGCAGCCATGGATATTACCCTGCGGTCGGTTAACGAAATTCTCAACAAGAACGAGGTCACGCGGGACACCAAGATTGTCCTGCTCAACGCCCAAGGCCAGGTGCTTAGCTCACACCTAGGGCCGGTCGAACTGATCCCAACCGCAGATGGTAAAGGCCGCTTGCCGACCGTTGCTGACCTCAACCTGCCGGTAGTCAGCAAACTCATCGCTGAGTCTGCGGATTTTAAATCCGGCGCCAAGTCCTTTTCTGACGGTCATGGTAATGACTGGGAAGGCGGGGTGTTCAGAACCCCCATGATCAACGGTGAGATATCTATCTGGATTGCCGCACCGCACAACGAGTTGCTGGCCAGTGCCTTAACCAGCCTGCGGCATAGCCTGTATATCGTTATCGCCCTGCTGCTCGTGGGTATTCTGGCCGCCTTGGCCCTATCCCGGCTGGCCTCCAAACCGCTGCATGCTCTGACCCGTGAAGCAGTCAAGATCGAACGCTTCGACTTTGAAGAGCCGCTGGATGTTGAGTCGCACATAGCCGAGGTGGTCGACCTCGCCCATGCCATGGGCAATATGAAGGAAACCATCAAGCGCTTCTTGCAGTTGTCCACCGCGCTGGCCAGTGAAAGCAATTTCAGCAGCCTGCTGGCACGTCTGCTCAGAGAGATGCAGGCGGCGACCGGCGCCGCTGCCAGCATGATCTACCTAGCCAATGCCGACGCCAGCACACTGGAGCTGGCGCGAGTTCGCCAGGGCAACGAGCTGCTTGATGAACACGACAAGCAATTGCTGAGCACTGACGAAAACCACGAGCACCCGCTGACTCGCGCCTTGGATGCGCAGCAACCGCTGCGCGAACTGTCCAGCCAGGAGTTACAACATTTCTTCCCTGCACTGCGTGCTAGCGAAGAGAGCCTAACCCTGTGGGCACTGCCGCTGCGCAATCGCGACGGCGAACTGCTTGGCGCGCTGGCCTTGCTGGTCGATCAGCGGCGCTACACATTGAGCAAAGAGCTGATGGCCTTCATCAGCGCGCTGTCCACCACCGCTGCCGTGGCGCTCAACACCCAACGCCTGATCGAAGAGCAGAAGATCCTCTTGGAGTCTTTTATTCAGTTGATCGCCGGCGCCATCGACGCCAAAAGCCCGTACACCGGCGGCCATTGCCAGCGTGTCCCGGTGCTGACCAAGATGCTCGCCCGCGCGGCCTGCGCCGAGCAGCACGGTCCGTTCAGCGATTTCAACCTGAGCACCGATCAGTGGGAAGAGCTGCATATCGCCGCCTGGCTGCATGACTGCGGCAAGGTCACCACCCCGGAATATGTGGTGGATAAAGCCACCAAGCTGGAAACCCTCTACGACCGCATCCACGAAGTGCGCATGCGCTTTGAAGTGCTCAAGCGCGATGCCGAAATTGCCTGCCTCAAGGCGATTGCGGCGGGCGGCGATGCCGAACAACTACACGCCAGCCTGACCCGCCAGCTGCAACAGCTCGATGCCGACTTTGCCTTTGTTGCCCAGAGCAACGAAGGCGGCGAGTTTATGGCCCCGGAGCGCATCGAGCGGATGCACGCCATCGGCCAGCAGACATGGCTGCGTACCCTGCCTGACCGCCTAGGCACCTCGCATGAAGAACGCCAGCGCCAGGAGCGCAGCCCAGAGCAGCCACTCCCGGCCGTCGAGCAGCTACTGGCCGACAAACCTGAGCACCTGCTTATGCGCAGCGCACACGACAAACTGGCAGAGGACAATCCCTGGGGCTTCAAGGTTAAGGTGCCGGAGTACCTGTACAACCGCGGTGAGCTTTACAACCTGTGTGTGGCGCGCGGCACTTTGTCCGAAGAAGAGCGTTTCAAGATCAACGAGCACATGATCCAGACCATCATCATGCTGGATAAACTGCCGTTCCCACGCCACCTAAAAAATGTCCCGGAAATCGCCGGGGGCCACCACGAGAAAATGGACGGTAACGGCTACCCGAAACGCCTGACCCGCGACCAAATGAGCGTGCCGGCGCGGATGATGGCGATTGCCGACATCTTCGAAGCGCTGACCGCAGTCGACCGCCCATACAAGAAGGGTAAGACCCTGTCGGAAGCGATCAAAATCATGGGCTTTATGAAAAAGGACCAGCACATTGACCCTGAGCTGTTCGAGCTGTTTCTGCGCTCCGGGGTATATCGCGAGTACGCCGAACGTTATATGCCCGAGGAGCTGATCGACGAGGTGGATATCCACACGTACCTGGGCTAACAGCCACCAAGCATATCGCCCTGATCTGCAGCGCCCCGCGCAACTTGCTCGAAATACCCGCGGGGGTTGCATAGATATGCCGCTGCTTACAGTCCACCCACTCAAAACCGCCCGGAAATAAATAAGCTGCAGGCAATCTGTAGGCATAAAAAAGGCTATGTCCCCGTTACGTGTTGAGCGCAAAACGTAGGGCTTTAGCCCACCAAGGCTCTTACCCCGCGCTGGTGGGCTAAAGCCCATCTTAGAAAATAGGGCCTGCAACACATAGCTAAGACATAGCCATAAAAAAACCGGACTGGGCGTCCGGTTTTTTTAGGTTTACTAAGTGCCAATAGCGCGCAGCTTCTGCGCGGTATCGGCAGTGCTTAGCGCTCGATCATTTGTTTAACTTGTGATTTTTGGATCTGCTGGTCACGACCTTCTTCATCTTGGTAGTGAAGCATGCCGGTGTCTTCATCCAACTCAGGCTTTTCACTGGCGGTGATCATTTTGCCATCGTTGGTGGCGATGATGTATTCATTGGCGCAACCGGCCAACGTGAACAAACAGCAGGCGGCAATTAATAACTTTTTCATGGTGTTACCTCTGGAGATAGAACTACATACAAGAATAAAACATTTTCGTGCTGAGCCACCGGCAGGCGCCGCGGCTCAGTGCATCAATTAGCGTTTACGGTTCACCACCAGCAGCACGCCACCTAGCAGCAGCGCACCGAGGCCAACACCCATTGGAATATTCACCCGCTGCTTTTCGTCCACCGACAAATGCAGCGCGCCGATGTCCGCTGTGTGGGTTTCCTTGGTGTAACTGAAACCGCCGTACACCAGGGCCAAGCCACCGGCAATGATCAACACGAGGGCCACACTGGTTAATCCATTCATTTACAGCCTCCGCGCAAGTGTGAAAAGTCGCTAAACAATACGGCGACCTTGAATCACCCGTATCAGCACCATGACGATGGCCACGACCAACAGAATGTGAATAAGACCGCCCATGGTGTAGGACGAAACCAGCCCTAAGACCCACAGAATCAGCAATATGATTGCGATGCTTTGCAACATGAGGTTGACCTCCCAAGCACAAAGCTGAGCGTTGATTACGATCAGCATGGCTTTTGCACTTTATACGTTTGGGCGCTCACACTCGGTACGCCAGCGCACATAGGCACGGTTATTTTTCAGGCAAATAGCAACAGCAGTTGAGGCACGAATATCTGTGTTAGCGTGCAGAAATGGCACTCTATCGACCATGCGTTGTCAGATGGAGGAGGACATCCCCAAAAACCACAGGATGGTGACCGCTATGACGCCACAACAAAATTATTTATTGGCCGCGTTACCCTCGCACGTTCAAGCGCGTTTATTCGCCCAGCTAGAATTGGTCACACTGCAACAAGGGCAGATTTTGTATGAGTCTGGCGACACCCTGCGCCATGTGTACTTCCCCACGGACGCGATTGTGTCGTTGCAATATGTGATGGAGAGCGGCGCTTCGGCGGCGAGCGCCATGGTCGGTAATGAAGGCCTGCTCGGAGTGGCGTTATTCATGGGCGGTGAAAGCACCCCCAGCCGCGCCGTAGTGCAAAGCTGCGGCGCGGCCTACCGTTTACCGGGGCAGATGCTTAAAGATGAATTTAACCAACATGCCGACTTGATGCTGCTGCTGTTGCGCTACACCCAAGCGCTGATCACCCAGATGGCGCAGACCGCCGTGTGTAACCGCCATCACGCCATCGACCAGCAACTGTGCCGCTGGCTATTGCTCTCGCTCGATCGGCTGCCGGACAACCAGCTGAATATCACCCAAGAGCTGATCGCCAGCTTACTGGGTGTGCGCCGTGAGGGCATTACCGAGGCGGCGGGCAAGCTGCAAAAGCTCGGGGTGATCGACTATTGCCGTGGCCATATTCACGTACTCGATCGGGTTAAGCTGCAAACCCTTAGCTGCGAATGCTACGCGGTGGTTAAACAGGAAAACGACCGCCTGCTGCCCTACCACCACAACAACCAGAGCGCGCTCGAAGACTTAGCAACTCTCAAAGCAAAAGCAATTCACCCGGCTCACGTTGCCGCTTAGGCGCCACTGACGCGCCGCGATAACTCGCGCAATCCGGCTATCTTCAAGCCAACTACCCAGCAATTTTCAGCTATTAGCCGCAACTGCGTGGCTTTTGCGGCGCGCGGCAAGCGTGTGAGCGTCATCGCGGTGCGGCACGCGCAGCCTTGCACCAGCATTACCCGACGCAGCGGCCATTATCGGGCACGGCGCGCAACGCCTGCCGGCGGCTAACGATCGGGCTAGGCTGCCGCGACGCAGCGGGGGCAGGCGCTGGGGCTGTTTTAACTCAGTCAATTAGCCCTGCGTGCGGGCCATATTGAGCGCGGGCATGAATTCTGCAATCACCTTGTTAGCTCGTTTCCAGCGCTGCGCCCAGACCCTGTGCGCGCCGCGCGTCAATCTCTATGGAAGGCACCTGCCAATGGCCATACGTGTCGCACTGCAGCATAAAACCAGCTACCACTATGATCGTCTGGTGAGTTTGTCGCCCCATGAGGTGCGCCTGCGTCCGGCGCCCCATGCGCGCACGCCGATTCTGTCTTACTCCCTCAGCGTGGCCCCCCACGAGCACTTTATTAACTGGCAGCAAGACCCCTACGGCAACTACATCGGCCGCTTCGTATTCCCGGAAAAATCCGGCACCTTGGAGTTCACCGTCGACTTAGTGGCAGACATGACGGTGATCAACCCGTTCGACTTTTTTGTCGAAAAATACGCCGAAGTGTTCCCTTTCAGATACCCCGCGCAGCTAGGCATTGAGCTGGGCGCCTACCTGAAAACTGATGAGCAGGGCCCATTAGTGCAAAAGTGGGTGAGCAGCGCGCGCAAAGAAATGCTCGCCAGCCCACAAGCGATCAATAACTTTTTGGTGGCCATCAACCAACGTTTGCAGGGCGATATTGCCTATCTGTTGCGCATGGAACCGGGGGTGCAAACCCCGGAAGAAACCCTAGAAAAAGCCTCTGGCTCGTGCCGCGACAGTGCCTGGTTATTGGTGCAGATTCTGCGTGAGATGGGCTTGGCCGCACGATTTGTTTCCGGCTATCTGATTCAGCTGACGGCCGATCAAACGGCGTTGGACGGCCCCAGCGGCACGGCCGTGGACTTCACCGACCTGCATGCCTGGACCGAGGTGTATATCCCCGGTGCCGGCTGGATCGGCCTCGACCCAACGTCGGGCATGCTCGCCAGCGAAGGTCACATTCCGCTGGCCTGCACCGCGCTGCCCTCCTCGGCGGCGCCGATCAGCGGCTTTACCGACAAAGCCGAAGTGACCTTCGAACACCACATGACCATCACCCGCATCCATGAAGACCCGCGGGTGACCAAACCGTACAGCGAAGAAGACTGGCAGAAGATCGACCAGATCGGCCAGCAGGTCGATGCCGACCTCAAGCAACAGGACGTGCGCTTGACCCAGGGCGGCGAACCGACCTTCGTGTCCATCGATGACATGGACGGCGCGCAATGGAACACCGAGGCCCACGGCGAGCAAAAACGCGCGCTGGCCGGCGAACTGATGCACCGCCTGAAAAACCATTTCGCCGTCGGCGGCATGCTGCATTACGGGCAAGGCAAGTGGTATCCCGGCGAGCCCCTGCCACGCTGGGCACTGAATATTTTTTGGCGTGTTGACGGCCTGCCCATGTGGCTGGACGCCACGCTGTTTTCCGCCGATGACGACGCAGATGGCTACGGCGCGGTCGAAGCGCAACGCTTTACGGCCGAGCTGGTGAAGCGCCTCGGTTTGCCGGCCAGCAGCCCGATTCCGGCCTATGAAGACGTGATGCAACAGGCCAGTCTGGAGCAAAATCTGCCCGCCAACCTCGACCCGTTGCAGCTCGATCTCAAGGCTCCCGAAGCCCGCCAACGGCTGGCCCGTTTGCTCGAACAAGGCCTCGGCGCGCTGATTGGCTATGTGTTGCCACTGGCCACCAAACAGCTGGACCCGAGCATTGCTCTGGGTGTGGCCTGGCGCACCTGCCCGTGGCCACTGAAACGCGGCCGCTTGTACCTGACCGAAGGCGACTCACCGATGGGCTTGCGCCTGCCATTAAGCGCCTTACCTTGGGTAATGCCCGAAGAAATGCCGCCCGTGTTTGCCGTAGACCCTTTCGCCCCGCGCGGCCCATTACCGGCCAGCAGCGCCGCGAAAAAGCCAGAAGTTACCGGCAAAACGGCAAAACAGCCCGTTCTCAGCCGCAAAATCACCGCTCCAGCCGAGAAGCCGCTGCCCGCCGTTGAGGTGATTCATACCGCGTTGTGCGTGCAGGTGCGCGACGGCCGGCTGCATGTTTTTATGCCGCCCTTGCCTCGCATCGAGGACTACCTAGCGCTGGTTACGACCATCGAACAAACCGCCAGCCACCTCAAGTTGAAGCTGCGTATTGAAGGCTATCAACCGCCCCGCGACCCGCGCATTAAGTTACTCAGCGTGACTCCAGACCCCGGCGTAATTGAAGTCAACATTCATCCGGCCGCCAGCTGGAACGAGCTGGTCTACAACATGTCGACCCTCTATGAAGAGGCGCGCCTTACCCGTTTAGGCACCGAAAAATTCATGCACGACGGCCGGCATACCGGCACCGGCGGCGGCAACCACGCGACCCTCGGCGGCGCCACCGCCGAAGACAGCCCAATGCTGCGCCGCCCCGACCTGCTGAAAAGCCTGATCACTTACTGGCAGAACCATCCGGCGTTGTCTTACCTGTTTTCCGGCACCTTTATCGGCCCCACCAGCCAAGCGCCACGGGTCGATGAGGCGCGCGACGACAACCTCTACGAGCTGACGATTGCTTTCCAGCAGATGGAGCAAATTCTGCCCACCCTGCACCCCGGCGATAAGCCGTGGATGGTCGACCGTTTACTGCGCAATTTGTTGGTGGACCTGACGGGCAACACCCACCGCTCTGAGTTCTCCATCGACAAACTCTACTCACCCGACGGCCCCACCGGACGCCTCGG
>JBBKVZ010000083.1:0-2679 GCA_037968715.1 Pseudomonas sp. | reverse complement strand
TTGGCTGGCGCTGCAGTTGATTATTCACGCTTTCGGCTAGTTGGAGATCGCATGCGCGGTGCTTGGAGCAAACACTGGTTGGCGGGTTGGCTGCTCAATGCCCTGTGCTTGGGCTGTGCCTATGCGCGCGAGGATACGCCGCCCGCTACGGTGAATGTGGCCAGCGAAGTCTGGGCCGGGCATAGCAATGCCGATGGCACAGGTTTGGCCTGGGACGTGCTGCGCGCCGTGTTTGAGCCTGCTGGCGTGCGCGTGGTGATTTCCAGTGAGCCCTATACCCGTGCCATCGGTTTGGCGCAACGCGGCAAAGTCGATGCGGTGCTGGGGCTTTTTGCCCATGAGGTCAATGGCGTTAATTACCCGCGCCAAGCGTATGCCGACGATGAGGTGGTTGCACTTGGCTTGGCGGGTCGGCCTGCGCTGACCTTGGCAACTCTGGCGGATTACCGGTTTATTTGGGTGCGTGGTTATGCGTATCAGGGGCAAATTGCCAATTTAGTCCACTTCCAAGAAGTGCAGCGGCGTGGCGGCATTGCGCAAATGCTCAAACAGGACCGTGCCGATTTTTACATCGACGACGAGGAAGAAATCCGCAGCGTGCTCGCCGCCGTCGAGCGCCCGCAGGACTTCCAGCAAGTGCATCTGCAATTTTTGCCACTGTACTTGGGCTTTGCGCAAACCGAGCAGGGCCGTGCGATGCTGGCGCTTTACGAGCAACGCATGGATAAACTGATCAGCGCCGGTACGTTACGGCCGATATTTGCCCGTTATCAGCAGCATTATCCTTATGACACCCCACAGGAGGTACCGCATGTGCACCCATAAAATCTTGGCGCTGTTCGCCTTACTGCTAGCCCTGCCGTTGCAGGCGGCCGAGCAAGTGCAAGTGGTGGGTTTGTTTGCCGGCGCGGCGGTGTTGAATGTCGATGGCGAGCGCAAACTGGTAAAAGTCGGCCAGACAGGCCCGGGCGGCGTACAGGTGATTAGCGCCGATAGCCGTGGTGCCGTATTGCGGGTTAACGGGGTGCAGCGCGCCTATAGCTTGAGTCGCGAAGCCAGCAGTGGTTTTAGCGCTCCGGCTAAAGCGCAGACCAGTATTGCCCGTGGTGCAGACGGCCATTATCGGGTGGTTGGCTCAGTAGGCGGCCAGTCGGTAGCCTTCCTTATTGATACCGGTGCCACCAGCATTGCCATCAATGAAACTCAGGCGCGGCGCTTGGGTATCGATTTTCGTGTGCAGGGTCAGCCGATGATCGTCAATCTGGCCAGTGGCACCGCCAAGGCGTGGCGGATCAAATTGCCGCAAGTCAAAGTGGGCCCGCTGGAGGTGCTCGGCGTTGAAGCCTTTGTGCTAGAGGGCGAGGGCAGCAACGATGCCTTGCTGGGCATGAGCTTTCTTAATCGCGTGCGCTGGCGTGAAGATCAGGGCGTGCTGCAACTGGAATCAAAGCTCTAAGAGCGCCTTGGCTAACTACGCAGAACTTATGCTGAGTAATTCAAGCTGCCTGGCAGGTAAGCCCTGCTGATACAATACCGGCCCTGCTGATTCAGCCCTTTCCTATTTAGGAGCATTCGGTGTCTGTCGTATTTGTCGCCGCCTCCCAGCTGCCTACGCCGTTCGCGGTGTTTACCATGCACGGTTTTCTCGATGAGGACACCGGCAAAGAACACCTCGCCCTGACGCTAGGCGCTATCGATGATGGCGCTCCAGTGCTGGGTCGCCTGCACTCTGAATGCCTAACTGGCGACGCCCTGTTTAGCCAGCGCTGTGATTGCGGCTCGCAGCTGGAAGCGGCATTGCGCGCGATTGCCCTCGAGGGCCGTGGCGTATTGCTGTACTTGCGCCAAGAAGGGCGCGGTATCGGTTTGCTGAATAAGATCCGCGCTTATGAGTTGCAAGATGGCGGCGCCGACACGGTGGAAGCTAATGAACAATTGGGTTTTGGCGCCGACCAGCGCGACTACTCAATTTGTCAGCCGATGCTTGCGCATCTTGGTGTGAGTGCCATCAAGCTGATGACTAATAATCCGCGCAAGGTCAAAGCCCTAGAGGGGTTTGGTTTGCGCGTGGCCTCGCGGGTGCCGCTGCAAACCGGGCAAAACCTGCACAACAAAAAATATCTGGCCACCAAAGCCAACAAGCTCGGGCATTTGCTTGGCAGTCTGCATCAGGCCGAGGTTGAGGACGGGCAGTGAATCGTGCCACAGCGCGCCGACGTTTAGCGCTGGCGTGGTGGTGGCAGGTAATCCTGACCATGGCGCCGCTGCTGATTCTGGATGGTTTTTTCGCTGACTGGCAGGCCAGCCCCACGCCGTTCGCACTGCCCTTGTTTGTGCTCGGCTGCGCCTCGTTGTTTGTTAGCTTGGGCCAATTTACGCGCTACAAGCACGCGCTAATCGCCACCGAAAAAGCCCGCAACAGCGACGCCGAAGCGACTGCCTGGCAGGCCTTGGGGCGCACCCGTCAGCGGGCTTTTATCGCCGCCGGCTTGCCGGCCTGGATCGCCGCCTTGGCCGTGCTGGCTGGGCTGGAGGCGGTGCCGTTAATCCTCTTGGCGGTGGCCAGCTTAGTGTTGCTCTACCTCTATCGTATTCCGCGTCAGCTCGGCTAATGCGCCGCCTGCTTGGCTTGTGTTTGCTGCTGTTGGCCGTGCCGGCAAACGCGCTGGAGCGGGTGGT